>JADLCC010000372.1 GCA_020847425.1 Saprospiraceae bacterium | reverse complement strand
GCAGATACGTTGAGTGCCAGCAGCGCGGTCAACACCAGATACATCAGGTTGATCATTAATTGCCGCGGCTCCTTTGGTATTGACATAAGTCTTTACTTTTTGATTGTGAAATAGGAAATGAGCATCAAAAATGCGCGAAAATTATTGACGACCGATGTTGGACATTGCAGCCAGCATATTGCCGTAAACAGTGTTCAAAGAGCCGAGGTTCTTGTTCAGAGCGCCCAGTTGATCTTTGTATGATTTCACATCTTCAGCAGATTTTGCCATATCGGACATAGCCTCGTTCATCTTCGTGTAGAAGTTGCTCATGCTTTTGATTTGCTCCTGTGTACCGGAGAAATCAACTTCCTGCAAAGATTTCAGTGCGCTCATGCTTTTAGACATGGATTGCAGTTCGGTCAGCATACCGCCCAACTGGCGTTCTACTACGTCGCCATGCAATGGAGCGACATCCGGCATGTTGTTCACACCGCCAGCAGTCAATGGCTGGAGGCGTGCATCGTAGTCGTCGAGACCTGGATACAGCTTCTGCCAGTAGTAATCGGGTTCCGGTCCGAGGATACCGAGCATCAGGAAGATGATGGCTTCCATGGAAAGACCGAAGATGAGGAATTCAGAGGCGTATTCCCAGCTCTCCAGTTTGAAAAGCGCACCAATCAATACGATAGCGGCGCCTACACCGATGAGCAGATTTTTGAAATACTTGAATGACTTTGATTTGACGAAACTCATTGTTTTTAATACTTTTTAGCAGATGACAAAAAGGTTCAGAATGTTAAAGCGTTGGCGAAAACGCCGCAAAAGTAGCAATCACTCATTAACTTATCCGAATAATATTTTGCTCGAAAAAATGGATACCTCCACAAATGTCTGCTGTGAGCAGATTTACGGGGGACTAAGTCAGGCGCTCGCCATTTACCGAACTTTTATGAGAGAAATGGGGTGTCTGGTTTTTGGTGTTTGGTGTTTCGAAGGTTGCCACCGTTGGCAAGCCTCCGAAACACCAAACACTACAAACGAAACACCATGAATTAGAAGTCGTTGATAGAGCGACCGAGGAAGGTCAGCACGCAACGGAAGCCGATATAGCATTTAGTTGTATCCTGATATTCCCAGGAACGGGTGCCTGTTTGCATAAAGAAAGCAACATCTTTCCAGGATCCACCGCGAATTACTTTGCGCTTGGCAGTTTTGGGGTCGTCATCTTTTGCATCGACACGGATGTCGGAGTTCAGGTCGTGTACGAAAGAGTAGGCATTTTCAAAATAAGCCGTTTCGGTCCATTCCGCTACGTTGCCGGCCATGCAATAGAGGCCGTAATCGTTCGGGTAGTAACCATCCGCTTTCACAGTGTACAAACCTCCGTCTTCAGCGTAGTTACCGCGACCGGGTTTGAAGTTGGCCAGCAGGCAACCTTTTGCATTGCGGGTGTAATAAGCGCCCCATGGATAGGGTGATTCTGCGCGGCCGCCGCGAGCGGCGTATTCCCATTCAAACTCTGTCGGGAGGCGGAAGTCTTCCGTATTTACGTCGCCGTCGGAATACATATCCCAGACTTTACCACGCCAGTAGCAGAATGCTTTCGACATTTTCCAGTTGACACCGACCACAGGATATTCGTCGAAGGCCGGGTGCCAGAAATAGTTCCGGGTCATCGGCTCATTGTACGAATAAGCGAAATCGCGGATCCAGCTGAGGGTGTCGGGATAAACCCGTACTTTTTCTTTGTGGATGTGGCTGGTGCGGTTGCTGTTGCGATCGTGCGCAGCGCGCTGCCAGTCGTACCATTGGTATTCGAATACCAATTTGCTGACATCCAGTTCTTTACGGCCGGAGAAACGTTCGTTGCCCTGGTAGTAAAGATCCTGCAATTCTTCAGCGTTTTCTTCCCAGTCGACGTCCTGTTCCCAGTCCACCAATGGTTTGTCGCTGTCGCCTTCGTCTTCGACGACGTGCTGGAGGGTTTCGTGTGCCAGGGAGTCGGATACCCACTTCACAAACTGGCGGTACTCGTTGTTGGTGATTTCGGTATCATCCATAAAGAAGCCCTGGATAGAGATGGACTTCGGACGCGCTACCAAAGATTTACTGAGGTCCTCGTCACCGGCACCGATATGAAGTGTACCGGAAGGTACGTACACCATACCGTAAGGATTAACGCCACTCCATTTCGGACGATCGACTACGCCCAGTAACTGACCGTTTTCTTTGCGGCCACATGATGCGACCGCAGCCGCGAAAAAGAGTAAAAGCAGAAGAGATTTCTGTAGTTTTTTCATGTTAAACACCCGTGTTTCCTACTTTAATTGTTGTTTCTGGAAAAAGTGGTCGTAAAGGTAGAAGTTTAATTTCTATGCGAAAAAGTTTTCCAAATAAAATTGGCTGAAATGCAACAGCATGACTTTGAAAGCATCAGACAAACGTCTTTTTAACTTTTCATTGTATCCACGCCATTTTTTTTTATTGATTTTGTCCAAATCGCGGGCAAAAATACTTTTTAACTGGCTTATCCGTGCATCTATTGACATTTTTACAAATACGATGCCGAATATTTTTTGAAACGCACTAAAAAAAGCGGGGGTTGTAGATCACCGGCGGCAATTTGCCTGCTCCGATTTGCTTGTTCAGGTTGTACCGGATCAGCAACTCGTGGCTACCTCGATTTGCAACATTCAACGCCGAAAGCGGAATATCGAAAGCGTAGGCCAGTATGGTTTTTTCGTTCAGTTTGACACCAGCCAGTAAAACGGCCGCATCTTTGGTGTTTTGGGTAAAACCCCTAAACGAAGCGCCGGCAAAGATATTTTCCCTCCAGCGCGCAACAAGCGAAATTTCTGATTGTGTCTCGGCAATGTCAGTTTTAACTAAAAATGCCGGGCGCAGCGTCAGATTGTCATTTACCACAAACGAATATGCTAACGAAACATTATAATGCGAAATTGTTTGCAGGCGAAAAGTTCCTGTAGCGCTACTTGATCGAAGTGCCGGCGCGTAAACCGGCTGCATCGCCGCACCGATCTCCAGTTTATTTAATTGGGCAAAAACCCCGATTTCAAAAATCGGCGTACCGGCCCGAACGGTCGCTTCCGACAGCAATACATCGTTGTGGCTGAATACGGGTTCCACATAAGTACCCTCCGGCGCGCGCAGTTTGCTGCCGTCCAGCGCGTATTGCAGGTAGCCGCCGCTCATCCCCAGGGAAAGCATACTGTTGCGGCCCAGTTCCAGTTGATAGTTGTAACTCATTACTGCCTGTGTAACGGTATGCGCACCGATCACATCATTGTCCACACGCAAACCCACCCCGCTGCTGATCATATACAGCGGCATGTGCGCATTGATGTGCTGCGTAACCGGCGCACCTTTCAGGCCCG
>JADLCC010000371.1 GCA_020847425.1 Saprospiraceae bacterium | reverse complement strand
GTCCAAAACCACACTACTGGACATTTTTAAGCCTGGGTGAAAAACCGGTACGCTGGAACGCTGTTCCGGCATCGAAAATGGCCAGGCATTGCCGGAACAGCGTTCCAGCGTACAAAAATGTCCAGTAGTGTGGTCCAAAACACTAAAACACCAAAACCCCAAAACACTTATAAAACAAACATCATGGAAAAAGAACTAAAATTCAAAACAAACATCAATTGTATGGGCTGTGTCAACGCCGTTACACCTGCCCTGAACGAAACAGTCGGCACGGGCAACTGGGAAGTTGACATTCAATCGCCCGTAAAACCACTGACGGTCAAAGGAGCGGACCTGAATGCGGAGCAGGTGATTGCTGCGCTGGAGAAAGTTGGGTATAAAGCGGATGTGATCTGATAGGATAGGATTGAAAAAAGAGGAACACGGATTTGACGGATGAGACACGGATTTTTCTCTCGTAGAGTTGACAGGATAAAACGGGGTTTTCTTTCTTGTACATTCCCGAATTTGATAAAAAGGTCAACTCTAACTCGGAAAATCCGTGTCTAATCCGTCAAATCCGTGTCTCATCCCTCAAATCCGTGTTCCATCACGCTCCGACGAGAAAAATCAGTTTTCCATCTGCTGCAAAATATGCTCAACAATCAGCCCTGAATCCATCTTGATATTGCGCAGAATACCGCTTAACGGTATAGAAAACCCGCAAAAGTAGAGTCCCTGGTATTCCTGCTCGTCGAACCACAGGCTGCGGGGGTATCCCCTTTCATTGAGCAGGGCTTGGCCGTTTTCAAAAAAATCCTCCACTTGAGCGCGATAGCCCGTGCAGGCAATGACGGCGTCAAAAGTTTCCGTTACACCGTTTTTAAAGGTGACGCTGTTTTCCTGAAAAGACTCTACATCGGGCAGAATCCTGATTTTTCCCTCTTTGATCAAGTCCACGGTGCCTATGTCGATAACCGGTACTTTGCCGAAGCGGCGCAATTGTTCGGAAGGCGCGTAGGGAGACGCTTTCAGTCCGTAAGCGCTCAGGTTGCCGATGGTGCGTTTCTGGACCATTTTAGCAATAAAATCATAAGCCCAGTCGGGCAGTTTGCTGAGTAAAATGGCTGTTTTCTGCGCAGGTCGCCCCAGCACATCCCGAAGAATGATGTTGACCGGGCTCCGCACGGAAATAGTCGGAAACGCGCCGTGTTCGCACAAATCCAGCGCGAGTTCGGCGCCAGTATTGCCCATACCGATCAGCAGCACTTTTTTGCCTTTGAAAGGATCTGGATTGCGGTAATCCTTGCTGTGGATCATGGGCAATTCAAATCGCTCCAGGCCCGGCCATTCCGGCACCATGGGTACGCGGTTATAACCTGTGGCAACCACTACGTTTTGGGTAATAAATTTGCCTTGCGTCGTCGTCGTTTCCCATTCGTTGCCCACCCGCCGGATATGTTGCACCTCCTGTCCGTAAATCGGCTCGATCTTCATGGTACGGATATAATCCTCCCAGTAAGCAATCAGGTTGAGCCGGGGCACGTAAGTAGGGTAGTGCTCCGGGAATTCCAGGAGGGGCAGGTTGGAATGTTCTTTGACGGTATGCAGACAAAGCCGGTCGTAATGGCCGTGCCAGGTATGCGCTACCTGGTCGGATTTTTCCAGCAACAGGTACGGAATACCCATTTTGCCGAGCCTGCCGGCGATGGCGAGGCCGGCGGGGCCGGCGCCGATGATGAGGGTGTTTGGCATGTGATATTTTTAATCAGGGTACTTCAAATTCCACTTTGGTAACCCCGAAAATGGAAATCAAAAAAGCGGTGTATTTCCCTTTTTCTGCAATGAATGTAATCGGTATGCCATGGCTACTTTTGCCTTCAGGAGCGATAAAATCTTCAAAATAATTATTCAGGCCTTCACTGTTAAAAATGCTGATCAGCAGGTCCGTTTGCCTGGGTAATTCCAGGTCGAATTTCCAGTTGTTTCCATCCTGAACAGGTTTTTTGATGGCATAACCCGGGAGTGTGGTGCTGGTGAGTTGCAGTTTATCCAGTTTGTTTTGCTGCAACAGGCTGTTTCTGGAAAAGAAATTCTTTTGGATGCTGAACTGGATCGATGACGCGCCATAACCCGGTAATTCAATATCGCTTATACGCAAACCACTCCTTTTAAGAGAATCTGTGGGAAAAGTCTGCCGGAATCGGGCGGCGTCAAATTTGCCGTTATCGACCCGGTACGAGAGGCTGTTTCCGACGTGGATAGTGAACGAAACGCCTGTAACAGGCTCATTATCAATAGAAAACACAGGCGACTCAGCAGCCCAATATTCGAGACTATCTATGTCAAATGTTGCCAGGGACCTGCGAAGGACCGGCTGATCGACAGCCTGCATATTTCCTGCCTGGTCGGCAAGTTGCTGTAAGTACAGACTTTCTATCATCTCTCCCCATTCCCTCCACATGAAGGTCAGGGTATGAAAATCCTTGTTGCGCCGCAGCCGCAGCCGTTCATCCTGTTCGCCGACCAATTGCAGGCTTTTCTGGTAAATCCGTTCGTACTGGTTGCTGGTTTGTAGCAGCAGCGTAGCCCGAATGCCCGGTTTGATCAGGTGCTGGTAAATGCGCACCTGTCGGATAAAATCGCTGTATGGTTGTTGTTCCAGATAAAAACGCAACGACAAGGTCACTTCTTCCGCGTCGATGATTTGTAGTTCTGCAAAAACCGGTTGCGCTTCCTGCCACGAACGCCACTCCAGATAGGGCTCCTGCCCAAATATTTGCCAGAACTCGGACACCGTAAAAAAGTCGCGGTCGGAAATTTCAAATTTATCCTCCTGTCCCCAGGCGATGGTTTCCATGAGTCGGGCGTTCAAAAAAGGTGCGTAACCCTGCAGGCCGAACAAAGGCGGCTTCTCTTTTTCCGGCTGGGTCAATTCGATATCGATCTGCGCTGTCGAACCATTACCGAGCAGCAATCCGGAAAGGACAAAAACCTGCCCTGCATTTGCCGGTTGTCCGAATTGCCGGTCCAATTCAGCAATCTGAGCGAAGTATTCCTTGTTATTGACTTTGAATTGCTGCAAATCAAAACTAAAATCTGCGATCAGGCCCGTTCCGTCCCAAAGTTTGGGTGCACTCAGCAGCATTTGCCGGAAAGCGGCAGGAGTCATGCTCAAGCGGCCTTTGTATTGTTGTTCGGCTGTGAGGTCACTTTGCTGCTGTCCCCAATAGAAGATGTATTTTGCCGGCTGCGCAGGCCTGGGCGCAGTGGCATCGGCAAACTGGAAAGCCATGGCGCCGGTGCAGGCGAGGAACAAGATGGAAATAATGAGGGCAAGGCGGGAAAATATTTTCATATTGGATACCTGTTGAATTACAAAAATACACTATGATCTTCAAAGAAGTACTCGAAATTCTTGGCACCGCCTCCTTCGCTATTTCCGGAGCGCTGGCAGCGCTGAACAAACGCCTGGATGTGTTCGGCGTACTCATCATCACGTTTGCTACGGCTGTGGGCGGCGGCACGATCCGGGATGTGATGATCGGCAATACGCCGGTTGCCTGGATGAAAGACCAGACAGCGATCCGCACGATCTTTATCTCTTATGTGCTGACCTTGATTTTTCAGCGCCTTTTCAAAAAACTGCCGTTGACCCTGACCATTTTCGACGCCATCGGGCTGGGTTTTGCCACCATCGTCGGACTACAGCGCGGACTGGAAGCCCAACTCAGCCCCGCCATTTGTATCACCCTGGGCATGGTGACCGGGTGTTTCGGTGGCGTTGTGCGCGATGTGCTGCTGAACGAAATTCCATTGGTGTTCCGCAAGGATATTTATGCCTCCGCTTCGCTGCTGGGCGGACTGCTCTACTTCCTGTTTTCGGGCTGGGAGATGTTCGCACCACTGGCAACCTCTTTGTCTATTCTGGCTGTGGTGCTGTTGCGGCTCGTTGTGGTGCGCTTTGGGTGGAGGTTGCCAGACCTGAGCAGAAGAGATGATTTGTGATATTTTATTTGGCTATCCTGATATCGTAAATGACCTGGTTTTATCTGAGCCACAGCCGCGTAGCGGCATAACGTCGGTAGTGATGGCAGGTTCGTTGAAGGTGCGTAGCGCCGTAACTTTTAGCCTATGTTACGGCGCTACGCACCTATATACAGTACTTTTTGCTTCTCTACCGACGTTATGCCGCTACGCGGCTGGGCATACAGAAAAAAACAGAAAACTGTATATCTTGAGAATAGTTAAAGTATTTTATTTGGTTTCATGGTTCAAAATGTATCTAAAAATAAACTTTCAATTTTTTTTGAAAATTAACAATCAGAACAAAAACTATATTGAAACTTGTTCGTTTGAGTGTTTCAGAACATCATTTGGTTTGAGTGCTTTGCAAGCCATCAAACTTTCCAACCATCCAACTATCAAACCATCCAACCATACTAACCCTCTTCACATACTATGCAATTCAATATTCCTGATACTGGCCAAAAACGTGTGGTGATTGTAGGCGGCGGTTTTGCCGGACTCACCATTGCCCGCAAATTATCCAGGTCCAACTTCCAGATTGTTTTAGTGGACAAGAACAACTACCACCAGTTCCAGCCGCTGTTTTACCAGGTGGCTATGGCGGGACTGGAACCCTCGAGTATTGTTTTTCCATTTCGTAAAGTATTCCAGAACAACAAAAACGTGCTGGTGCGGGTAACCAAAGTATTGTCAGTCGATACTGCCAAAAATGAGATCAACACCGAAATCGGCCCTTTGCGGTACGATTACCTGGTTGTGGCCATCGGCGCCGACACCAACTGGTACGGCAACGAACAAGTGCGCGCCAACGCTATCCCCATGAAATCGGTGAGCGAGGCGCTGTACCTGCGCAATACCATTTTTGACGATTACGAACGGGCCGTCACCACTGCCGATCACGATGAGCGCCAGCGTTACCTCGACATTGTGGTTGTTGGCGGCGGCCCCACAGGTGTGGAAGTGGCCGGTTCACTGGCAGAAATGCGCAACCTGATCATCCCGAAAGACTACAGCGATCTGGACCGCAAAGAGATCAATATCCACCTCATCCACGGCGATCCGAGGTTGCTGAACACCATGTCGCCGCAGTCATCCGCCAAGGCTGAAATTTTCCTGCGCGAACTGGGTGTCGAACTCTGGCTGGATAAAGTGGTGAAGAACTTCGACGGTTCCACGGTGTTTGTGGATGACGGTTCCACCATCCGGGCGGATAAGGTGATCTGGGCGGCAGGTATTACGGGGAATAAAATAGCAGGTATACCCGAAGCCGCCCTGATGCGCGGTAACCGCCTGAAAACCAATCCAATCAACCTCGTAGAAGGTACTTCCAATGTGTTTGCGCTCGGCGATATTGCCTGCCAGCAGCACGAGGAAAAATGGCCCAACGGGCACCCGCAGGTAGCGCAGGTCGCCATTCAGCAGGCGAAACGCCTGTCGCAAAACCTCCTGAATATGGAAAAAGGCCGGGAACCTGCTGCCTTCCATTACAAAGACCTGGGTTCCATGGCCACCATCGGTCGCCACAAAGCGGTCGTGGATTTGCCGTTCTGGCGCTTTCAGGGCATTTTTGCCTGGTTTACCTGGCTTTTTGTCCACTTGTTTGCCATCATCGGCGCCAAAAACAAGGTGTTCATTTTCCTGAACTGGGTGTGGAATTATTTTACGTACGACCAGAGTTTGAGATTGGTGATCAAGCCCTGGCGTAAACCGACGGTGGATACGGGGGCGTAGGGTGATGGAAATGGATTTTTGATTTTCCCGACGTAGAGTGATGGAACACGGATTGAACGGATGGGACACGGATTCAAACGGATGGGACACGGATTCAAACGGATTTGCCGAGTTAGAGTTGACATTCTTGTTCAAATTCAAGAATAATCAAGAAAGAACAATCTATATTATCCTGTCAACTCTACGTCGGGAAAAAATCCGTTGAAATCCGTGTCCCATCCGTTCAATCCGTGTTCCATCACGCTACGTGCGCGTATCCACAAATCACTTCTCGAATCCAAGAAACACCCCTTCAATCATATCACAGCATTCGTGCAGTTGATCCGCATCGATCACCAGCGGCGGCGCGAAACGAATGATATTACCGTGCGTAGGTTTTGCCAGCAGGCCGCTTTCTGCCATTTTCAGACAAATATCCCATGCGGTGTGGCTGTCTTCCGTGTCGTTGATCACCACGGCATTGAGCAAGCCTTTTCCGCGCACTTGTGTAATCAGGTCCGGGCGTTTGTTTTGCAGGTCAGTCATCCGTGCACGGAAGATTTTGCCCATGGCTTCGGCATTTTCAGCCAGGTTCTCATCGGTCACTACTTTCAGTGCTTCCATAGCCACGGCGCAGGCCAGCGGGTTGCCGCCGAAAGTAGAACCGTGTTCGCCGGGTTTAATGGTCAGGATCACTTCATGGCTGGACAAGACGGCGCTGACAGGCAGCACGCCGCCGGAAAGGGCTTTGCCGAGAATGAGGATATCGGGTTTGAAACC
>JADLCC010000370.1 GCA_020847425.1 Saprospiraceae bacterium | reverse complement strand
TTGGCTCGAAAGTGAAAGTGACTCGCCTGGATAATAAAAAATCCGTCACCGCCCGGGTCAATGACCGCGGACCGTTCAAAGAAGGATTCATCATTGAACTTTCCCGCAGAGCTGCCGAAGTGATCGATCTGGATCGCGACGGATCGGCAAGTGTACGGGTGGAAGTAGTGCCCAATGTGGCTGAAAAAAGCACCACTGCCGCCGGCAAATCGGCCAGCAAACTCGGTATCGTTCGGCCCGCACAATACAGTACCACGGACCCGCAGCCTGCTTCCGGCAAAGCGGCGAAAGAGGGCAACAAAAACACGGAACTGTATAAAGTCGATATGAAAAAATCGGCCAAAACCGGATATGGCGTGCAGGTAAGTACCCTGTACGACGCCGATAACGTGTTACCAATTGTAACCAAATTGCAGCAGCAATGGCCCGAAAAAGTGCTGGTCAACGTCGAACGCGACAATGCCAACGACCTGGCAGCCTACCGGGTGATTGTCGGACCCTTCGCCGATGAAAAGACAGCCGTAGCACAACAGAAACTGGCCGTAAAAAGAGGGTATAAGCAGAGTTTTGTGGTGGACCTCACGGAGATATAGAGGTGAGAGGTGAGAGGTGAGAAGTGAGAGCCGTAGCGTACACCGCTTCGCGCTTGGTATGCAAAGCCAGTGGAGAGGTGACATCTCGAAACGATAGCGTTTTCTGCCATGAAGTTGTACCAAGGCCAGTGTAGAGGTGTCATCTGCGAGGTACGAGCAGGTGACATCTCGAAACGATAGCGTTTTCTGCTGTGAGGTTGTGCCAATGCAACATAAAAAAGCCAATGACCTGTCAGGCCATTGGCTTTTTTATGAAACCGGCATCAGAAGCCCCAAAAGGCACTTTCAACGGTTTTATGCAGAAAAAGAAGTGCCGCAGCCGCAGGTGCTGGTTGCATTCGGATTGTCGAATGTAAAACCGCGGTTATCCAGGCCGTTCACAAAATTCACCTGCATACCCAGCAGGTAAATCGCGTGGGCTTTATTCATCAATACACGAATGCCTTTTATTTCAAACACATCGTCCTGCTCCTGCGCCTGGTCGAAGCCCAGTACATAGGAGAATCCGGAGCATCCGCCGCCTTTTACACCGATCCGAAGCCCGTAATCATCCGGGATGTTTTCGTTTTTGCGGATAATATTAAGTTGATCGATAGCGTCATCCGTCAAAGTGATCGGAGCGGCAACTACCGGTTGATCGAGCACCATTTCCATTTTTATGTGTGTTTTAGTTTTTTTGTGTTTGGGTGTTTTGGTGGTGCTTTGCTCTGGGCGACTGCAATTTTTTGAGCAGTGCACCCACTAAAACACAAAAATACCAAAACACAAAAACACCTATATGCAGCAAAAGTAAAGCACTAAAACGTAATCATCCATAAAAATGTTTACGCCTCCTGTTACCTTTGCCGCCCGCCGGACAAAAAGGCGTATAATTCCCAGCATTATGGAAGTATTTTTGGAAATATTGAAGTACACCATCCCGTCGCTCATCGTTTTTGCTACTGCATATTTTTTATTAAAATTGTACCTCGATGACCGGTTGCACTATGAAAAAGCCAAACAACGCGGCGAAGCGCTGAAAACGACCCTGCCGCTCCGGCTCCAGGCCTATGAGCGCCTGACGCTATTGTGCGACCGCGCGGGCATTCCCAATACCCTGCTGCGGATCCGGATGCCTGGTATGAGTACGGCCGATCTGCGCGGATCGCTCATGCTGTCCATCAGCCAGGAATTTGACCACAACACCTCACAACAACTATACGTGTCCGAAACACTTTGGCAAATCATCACACTCGCTAAAAACGAAACCCTCGCTTTTATCAGCCAGACCGCCAGTCAGCTCCCGCCCGACAGCGATTGCGAGGAACTGGTGTCCAGCTTGCTGCAAGGCATCGATGACATGCCGGTTACTCCTTTGCAACGCGCGATCGTTGCCATCCGGACGGAAGCCGGACAACTATTCTAGCACTTCAGTGCCGACATACCTACTAATGTGCTGATAACGACAGCGTTGTGAAGGCCGGTTTGTTAACTGCACTGTACTTGTGAAAAAAAGGCACAGGATTTCCTTTGGGCACATCCCGAAAACGCCGTTGATAATAATTCGGGAGCAAGCCGCCACTCTTACTTTTAAAACATTTTATTGTCGACCCTTCTGCCTGAATTTCAACTACATGTGCTAAATCCTAATATGGAATCTTACAAAGCGCACAGGTTTGACATAAATAATATTATTCTATTATTTTTAATTTTACAGCATTTTAAAATTTAATAAACAAGAAAAGTTAGATTTATATACTATGTTTTAAATTATTTTCAAAATGACAGAAACATACAAATTAAAGCGCATCGTTGCACAGAATGTTAAAACCAGTATTTTTTAAAACATAAAATTTAAAAAATACTTTCAAAATTTTTTGGTCGAAAAAAGTAAAAAAACCTCGACCCTTCCAAATAGTTTAGCAATCTTTGTCACCCTGTTTCGACCAAGCAGGATCACACAACTAAGCGTAAGTCTGGGTTAACCCTAATCCAAATGTTCCATCAGGTATGACAATAGACAGCCGGATGGTATGGGACCATTGTTTGCATACCATCAAAAAAAATGTAAGTCCGCAGAGTTTCAAAACCTGGTTTGAACCGATCAAGCCGGTGCACCTTGATAATGATGTACTGACTATACAGGTACCGAACAAGTTTTTCTTCGAGTGGCTCGAGGAACACTATGTGCAACTCCTGAAAAAGAGTATTCGCCAGGAACTCGGCGAACGCGGTCGCCTGCTGTACCACATACCTGAACAAGGAGCGCAGGAATCTGCAAAAACGGGCAACTCAAGAATGGATGCAAAACCATCCTCCGATAAAGATAATGCGCCGGTGCCGGGTGTTTTTGATGCTGAAATGATCAAAAATCCGTTCATCATTCCGGGTATCAAGCGCATCAAAGTTGATCCGCAACTCAACGTCAATTACGTTTTTGATAACTTTATCGAAGGCGATTGCAACCGCCTTGCCCGCAATGCCGGCCTCGCTATCGCTAAAAAACCGGGCGGCACGGCATTCAACCCGCTGGTGATCTTCGGCGATGTAGGTTTGGGCAAAACACACCTGGCACAGGCAATCGGCAATGAAATCGTGAGCAAAATGGAATCGAAAGCCGTGCTCTACGTTTCTGCTGAAAAATTTACCAACCAGATCATCCAGGCCATCAAAAACAACTCGGTCAATGATTTTGTCAATTTCTATCAGATGATTGACGTGCTCATTATCGATGACATCCAGTTTTTATCGGGCAAACAAAAAACACAGGAGATTTTCTTCCACATATTCAACCAGTTACACCAGAACGGCAAACAAATCATCCTCACTTCCGACCGCGCGCCGAAAGACCTCGAAGGTATGGAAGACCGGCTCATTTCCCGTTTCAAATGGGGCCTGAGCGCCGACTTGCAGGCGCCCGACCTCGAAACCCGGATGGCCATTCTGGAAGCCAAAATGGAAGGTGAAGGGGTGGATATCCCGAGCGATGTACTCGAATTCATTTGCTACAACATTAAAAACAACATCCGCGAACTGGAAGGCGTGATGGTTTCGCTGCTGGCCCAGAGTACGCTCATCCGCCGCGATGTGGATATGGAACTGGCCAAAGAAGTGATCCGCAATTTTGTGACCACTATCAACAAGGAAATCACCGTTGAATTTATCCAGCAACTGGTAGCCGAACACTTCAAAGTGCCGGTGGATAAACTGCACCACGAAACCCGCAAACGCAACATCGTTATTGCGCGGCAACTCTCCATGTACCTGGCCAAAAAACTGACCAATAAATCCCTGAAATCCATCGGGGAGCAATTCGGCGGTCGTGATCACAGTACGGTCATTTATTCCTGTAAAGCGGTACAGGATATGATGGACACGGATATGATCTTCAAGGATAATGTGGAAGAAGTGGAGAAAAAACTCAAGATGAGCCTAAATACGTAATTCGTTATTAGTTATTCGTTATTCGTCTGGAAACGCTTGGCCTACTTATTTCCTCAGGCCAAGCGTTTCCAGACGAATAACGAATAACGAATAACCAAAATCCGTGTCTCATCCTTTCAATCCGTGTTCCAATTAGCACAGATTGAAAGGACGAGACACGGATTTTTTTTTACCGCAACCGCAACGCAACCCTTCCCCCGTTCCATCCGTATAGTACATGGAAGAACAAGATGTGCAAATAGACGAACTCATAGAAGGTTGCCGCAAAAACCAACGGGCAAGCCAGCAACGGCTGTTTGCTCAATTCTATAACTATGCCATGACGATTGCCCGTCGTTATACCGGCAATATTGAAACCGCCGAAGAGGTTGTAAGCGATGCATTTTTTAAGGTGTTCAGCAAAATACACCTGTATTCGGGCACGCAACCTTTCCGGTTTTGGTTGCGCAGGGTAATCATCAATACGGCTATCGACTATTTCCGCTCCGAATTACACAGCCTTCAAACGACCGAATTGCAACCCTGGCATGATGGGGAAAACGACCCGGACATTGTGGAAACGCTCACCCGGGAGCAAATACTCGGCATGCTGGATCAGTTGCCCCCTGCTTACCGGACGGTTTTCAATCTATTTGTGGTGGATGGTTTTTCGCACGAAGAAATTGCGGCTACCCTGCATATCAGTATTGGAGCATCCAAATCAAACCTGGCGCGTGCCAGGCAACATTTGAAAACTATTTTTTCCCACGATTTTGAATTTTCGAGGAAAGCATGAGCGATTTTGACAAGTTTTTTAAAGAGCAACTCAACGAGGAACAGTCCTTTCCCCGTCGGAACCGCAACTGGAAAATGGTTTCCAAACGGCTCGATGCATTCGATACCGGCGGACAAATCAACCATACGCATGTGCGGTTTTGGCAGGTCATTTCCGTAGCCGCTGCCATCACCGTCGGTGTACTGGCCTGGAAACTGGTGGCCGTGCAGCAGCAGAACAACAAACTACAGGAACAAGTGGCTGTTTTACAGGAGAACAAACCGGCTGCAACCGACAGCGCCAACGGCCTGGCCAAGGCTATCCCCCTGAATAACGACAACCTGTCCAAGGCGACCGCAGCAACAAATGCCCCGCAGAACACCCTGCCGGGCCTTGCGCAGTCTTCTAAAAATACTTCTCAAAATGCTGAAAATCAATTATTTGAAAAGAAATATACCCCTCACAACGACAAACGGAAAAGCACTTTTGCAACAAGTAATGGCGTAATGCCTTCCACCCAAAAACCGAACAGGAATGTGCCACCTGCCCCTGCAAGCGCACAAGCCACACCACAGGTCAATTCCGCAGTAGCGGCACAACTACCGACTACGCCGGCGCCAGATATAACACAACAGAGCCCTGAAAACCTGCAAAAAGGCGATAGCACGGCGGTCAGCACTGTTGTTGCGCCACAAGATTCTTTGCAACAAGCCAACTCCATTGCTCAACAAGCGCCCGCTCCTTCCATAGCTCCCTCATCCGCAACGCCCGATTCGTCGGCAGGAATAAAAGCCCCTCCATCCGCAAAAGACGAAAACAACAATGCGCTTGCAGCAGCGCAAAAAGATACCGTTTCCACGTCCCAGGCGCCACCTTTGGTCAAACCATTTAAAGCCTATTCCCGCCTGCGGGCCGGGGCGCAGGTGCTGGCAGGTATTGCTGTTCCGCGGGAAAAGGGTGTCTCCGCACTCACAGGGCAGGGTATCCAAATGGAATGGCGGTTTTGGCAGGGTTTATCACTGCTGGCAGGCGCCGACTGGCTTCGTTTCGATCTGAATACAACCCGGTTTATTCCACGTTTTCACCCGCACCACCCGAATCCTGATCCGCACGGCGGGCCGGGAGGGCCTTTCCCGCAGAATGAACTCGTTCAGGTGGAAAGCACACAACGCCAACGGCAGTTGTCGCTCGGATTGCGGTATACATTACCCGTTCGTTTCTGGGTACAGCCTTCGCTGCGTGTAGCACACAACTGGGTGCGCATTGCGCCGCAGCTCATCAGTTTCAAATTTGAAGAACCGCAGCAAGGTGGCCCGCATGGCAACCCGCCCCCCCGGTACCTGGTGGAAAAAACAGATACCCAGCGGCTGGATAAAGTCTGGCGTTTCGGCGCAGGGCTGGAACGGGAAACCGAGCGCTGGGTGCTCAGTGTGGGCGCCGATTATGCCAGGGATTTTTCCAGCACCGATGCCATGTTTGATACTGTGATGTTCCGTGCGGGGCTGCAATACAAGATATTGTAATAAAAATCCAATTAAACCTTTGTGTTGTTTTCCGTTCTAATTTTGCAAAACAATAAAGACAAGTTAGTTAGTAAAAATTTTTTACAAGTCATTGACTAACAACACCTTACATTTTTTTTCGCATTTTCAGATCAACCATAAAATATCCGGAACCATGAAACATTTTTGCATGCTGTTTTTTTTAATCACGCTTTTTTCGGGGGCAAGCCTCAGCCCTTTCCAGGCTCAAAACCTGCCCGGCTCCATGTACCTCGCAGAGGATGAGCACATGCTGTACACCAACGGACAAAACACCGGCGGACTGTATGATGAAAGCCAAATCCGCACCTATGAATTGTGGTTCACACAGACCGACTACTGGCAGCAACTAACGGCCAACTACGCCACCCATACCGATATACCGGCCACTTTGATTGTGGAAGGAGATACATTCCCCGATGTAGGGGTTCGTTTTAAAGGCCAAACCTCTTTTTCGCAAAGCGGTACCTCCCAAAAAAAATCTTTCAATATTACCCTGGATTATATCCATCCCGAACAGCAACTGATGGGTTATAAAACCATGAACCTGAACAACTGCTTTCAGGATCCGTCTTTTATGCGGGAAATGGTATACCTGCACCAGATCAGGCGGCATATTCCTGCTGCCAAAGCCGTTTATGTCCGCCTGTTCATCAATGGTGAAAGTTGGGGACTCTACCCGCAGGTGCAACAAATGAACGGCGACTACATCGAGGAATGGTTTTTCGGCAACGACGGCACCCGCTGGCGCGCCGACCGCCCGGAAGGCGTTGTCATCGGTCCCGGCGGTCCCGGTCCCGGAGGTATGTGGGGCGACGGCACTGCGGCGCTGAACGACCTCGGATCGGACACTACGGAATACCAGCAATACTATACCCTCAAATCGGCCAGCAAAGAAAACCCATGGGATGAACTGGTGCACGTGTGCGATGTGCTCAACAACGCGCCGCTGGATAGCCTGGAGGAGCGCATCAAACCGGTGCTCGACCTCGATCGCACCCTTTGGTACCTCGCTTCGGAAATCACCTTTTCAGACGACGACAGTTACGTATTCAAAGGCAAAATGGACTATTACCTGTACTGGGACCCCGAAACCGGCCGCATTACCCCGCTCGAATACGACGGCAACAGTGTAATGCTCAACAATGCCGTCAACTGGGGGCCTTTTTACAACGCCAATAAAATAAACTACCCGCTGCTGAACCGGCTGCTGGCGGTTCCATCTATCCGGCAGCGCTACCTCGCGCATTTCCGGACACTACTTGCCGAGGCGCTCAATCCGGCGCTGACCAATCCGCTGATCGATCAATACGACGCAAAAATCAGCGCCGACGTGCAGGCGGACATTAAAAAACTGTACTCCTTTACGCAGTACAATAATGAAAAAACGACGCTGCGGAACTTCATCCTCAACCACCGCAACAACCTGCTCAACAACACGGAAATGAATGCCACGGGGCCGGCGTTCAGCAACTGTATCATGCAAAGTGCCGCAGGCGCCTGGGCAAATCCCGTTGCCGGCGAAACCGTGGTCGTAACGGCAGGGGTCACCGGCACCAATAATATCCAGGCCGTTTTTCTTTATTATGTGCCGCAGGCATATGGCAATTTCAGCAAAACACAAATGTTCGACGACGGCCAGCACAACGACGGCGCAGCGAACGACGGTGTTTTCGGGGCACAATTGCCCGGCTTTGGCACAGGATCGCTGGTACGTTTTTATGTGGAGGCTATCGCAGCAAATACGGCCCGCACCAGAACCTACCTGCCGGCAGGAGCGGAACACGATGTGTTCTATTTCAGCGTAGATGCGGCTTCTTCCGACAGCCCGGTTGTGATCAATGAAATCATGGCTTCCAACAGCAGCAC
>JADLCC010000369.1 GCA_020847425.1 Saprospiraceae bacterium | reverse complement strand
CATAAAACATCCGGTACTTTCGTGCGGGCGAAAAGACTGGCGAAATAATGTGACAAAAAAATCGTGATGCCGACAAAAACAATGGTATAGGCGGTAGGCATAGTCTGGGTGTTAAATTGAGTTTTATTGTGCAAAGAAGATAAAAATAAACAGGATGACGGCACCAGTTTTACTTTTCGACGGCGTATGCAACCTCTGTAACGCATCCGTGCAGTGGGTATTACTACACGACCGCAAAGGAATTTTTCGTTTTGCCGCACTTCAATCGGAGACGGGCCAGGCCTTGTTGCGGCAATGGAACCGCTCTACCGATGATTTTGACTCGGTCGTACTGGTCGATGGCGAGCGGTTGTTGCTGCATTCGGATGTTCCGCTGGAAATTGTACGGCGGCTGGGCGGCTGGTGGCAATTGCTGTATGTGTTTAAAATAGTACCCCGTCCTTTGCGCGACGCCGTTTACGGCTGGATAGCCCGCAACCGCTATCGCTGGTTCGGCAGGAGAGAGGCATGTATGCTGCCCCGTGCCGAATGGAAAGGGCGGTTTGTTTGAAAAATCCGTGTTGCATCCGTTCCGCCTGTTTCTATTTGCAACCATACTACTTGCCCGGCTGAACTGGTTTTCATTGCTTTTTGCATTTTACCCATTTTCTTAGACCGCCAGCCCTTATTTTTACCAAAATTTTTAATAAACATGAACTTGAATGCCCATGAATACTGCACAATCTCTTTCCGGAATGTTTAAAAAAACATATGCTTTGCAATTGCTCTTGCTTGTGCTTTTAACAGGTGCATGTACCGACATTGACAAAGATAAAAAAACGGATGTTGTCAATGTCCGGCTCGAGGGCGCGCCGACCACGATGAATGCCTTTCTAACCTCCAGCGCTTATTCGCTGTTCGTCTGCAACCAGGTTTTTCAAACCATTGGGAACCTGGATCCGAATACCCTGGAAATGAAACCTTTACTGGTGAAAAATATTCCCACGGTCAGGAATGTCACAGAAGGAAACTACAAAGGATTGCTGGCCTACGATTTTGAACTATTGGATGGCGCACAGTGGGATAATGGCACGCCGATTACGGCCAATGATGTCATTTTTTCCCTGAAAATTATTTTTCACCCCGGTTTGCCAACCCAAAACTGGAGCAGTTTTTTTCAGGCGCTGCAGGCCGTGGAAGTTGATCCCGCCAATCCCAAAAAGTTCACGGTTTATTACAAGGAATACTATATGCTGGCATTGGAAAGCATGTGCCAGTTCTTTATTTATCCGGCTTATAATTACGACCCGAATAACCGGTTGTCGGCAATTCCGCTGTCCGATTTTTTGGACAAAACAAAAATTGCGGCGCTGGCTACCAGCAACAACGACCTGAAAACATTTGCAGAGGAGTTCAATCTGCCCAAATACGCCAATGATAAAAGTGCCATTTCAGGAAGCGGCCCTTATCGTTTCGAATCGATGAACGACCAGGCAGCCGTTGTGCTGAAAAAAGAAAACTGGTGGGGCGATAAACTGGCGGCGGAAGTGCCCATGTTGACCGTATATCCGCAGAAACTGGTGTATAAAGTTGTAAAAGACGAAGCGGCAGCGGAAAACATGCTCAAAACCGGCGACCTGGATATTGTCACGGGCCTCAATGCAGCCAAATTTGTGGAGTTAAAATCCAATGCTGCCCTGACGGAAAAATACGATTTCAAAACGCTGGGTTCTATTCAATACGCCCGCTGGATCTTCAATTTGCGCAGTCCGAAACTATCGGATGTCAGGGTACGGCGCGCGCTGGCACAGGTGATCGATTACGAATACGCCTTAAAAACCGCGTTGCAGGGTTTGGCTCAGGGGATCGTAGGGCCGGTCAATCCCGCTAAATCCTACTACGCCAAAGACCTGAAACCCTATTCGATGAATATCGCGGCGGCCCGCCAGTTGCTGACGGAAGCCGGGTGGACCGACACCGATGGCAATGGTATTGTCGACAAAATGATCGGCAAGCAGCGGGTAGAGATGTCGATCGACTTGCTGGCGCCCATTACCAACAAGATCAATGAATTGCTGGCGAACAGCCTGCGCGAAACAGCGCTGCAGGCAGGGGTAAAAATCAACGTGATCGGCGCGGACATTAATAAAATAACCGCCGACACCAAAAGTGGCAACTACGAATCGGCTTTTCTGGGCGCGCAGTTGTTCCCGGGACACATCGAATTGTATTCGCGTTTTCACTCCGCCAGTTTGTCGCCGGCCGGTGATAACCGCACCGCATTCGCCGATGCGCGCGCCGACAGCCTGATTGTGGCCATCCGAACGAATCCCGACGAAGACCAGCGCAAGGCACTGTACCTGCAAATACAGCATTTGTTGTATGAGCAATTGCCTGAAGTGCCGTTATTTGCACCCATGCAGCGGATTATCGTGGCCAACAAATTCGATTATGTGTTGTCGGCCAACCGCCCGGGATTTTACGAACAGATGTTTAAACTGAAATAAGAAGTTATCGGTGATCTGTTATCAGTTATCTGGCTTTATACTCAAGCATTTGTATAAAGAATGTCTCAAACCGACGTTAACTCAACACTTATATTCACTCATTCACCTATCATATCACTTACAATGGCTTTTGAAGTAGAAGGGAAACTCCACCGTTTGTTTGCAACAGAACAAAAATCTGCCAGTTTCCAAACCCGCGAATTCGTCCTGGAAATTCCCGACGGCAATTACCCGCAACTGGTCAAATTCCAGGCTGTCCAGGAGCGCTGTGCGCTGTTGGATGCTTTCAAGGAGGGCGATCGGCTCAAAGTCTCTTTCGACTTGCGCGGCCGCGAATGGAATGGCAAATATCTGACGAACCTCAATGCCTGGCGGGTAGAACGCGCCGGAGAAGGTGGCGGCAACCAGGAAAATACACCCGGCGAACAATTCCCGGCCGACCCTTTCCCGAATTATTCCGAAGCGCCACCGGCAACGGGAAACTTTGACGATCTGCCTTTTTAGTTATTTGTTATTGGTTATTCGTTATTGGTGGTGTTTCAGGCTGGAAATCATAAAGATGTAAGTGTTTTTGTTCCTTAAATGAAATCAAACAACTCTTAACCGCATTATTGGTTTTGAAATTCAGGCTTTTCATTTCAAATAACTAATAAAAACGCAAGGGAATAGAAAATGACCCATTATCTGCTTTTCCCAGCCTGAAACACCACCAATAACCAATAACCAATAACTAAGTACCAATAACAAAAATATGAACATACGTCCATGCTCATTGCTTTTAGGTTTGTTGTTGTGCCAAAACCTCCCGGCTCAGGTATTGTCCGGCGTCAGTAGCCGCTGGAGCGATTCTTTTGTGGAATGGGAAATCTTCATTCAGCCGGAAATAGCCCGGGGCGAGGAAGAGCCGCCGCCGGAAGAACAGTACGGCGAACTCAAACTGCGCTGGCTCAACGTCCGCGACGACTGGTCGGAATGGGACTTTGAACTGGGCGGTGGGCGCGGTACAATCAAACAGCGCTGGAAAGAAGATCCGAGTCAGTGGGAATTGCGCACCTATGAGGGCGATATTGTCACGATGCGAACGGCGTGGCCGGGCGATTTCGGTGAATGGCGCGTGACGGATAACAACGTCACACTCAGCCTGAAAAGCCGCTGGACCAATCAGTTCGACGAATGGCTGGTGCAGGATGCCAGCCGCGGCCGGTTTTACCTCTACACGGTACGCAGCCAGGACCCCCGCGACTGGGTTATTGAAGACGAACTCGACGAAACCGTTTCTCAACCCATGCGCCTGGCACTGATTTTTTTGACGATTTACAATGCTTCGCCCAAGCTGTAAATGGTTATTGGTTATTCGTTATTGGTGGTGTTTCAGGCTGGGGAAGTAGATGAAGGGCCATTTTCATTCCCTTAAGTTTATTGGTTAAAAAAGCCTGTCTTCCACTAACACACCCTAAGAGTTGTTTGATTTCATTAAAGGGAACAAATCATGTACACTCCAGCAATTTCCAGCCTGAAACACCACCAATAACCAATAACGAATAACCAATAACTAACATGCGATCCAAAATATTCAATGATCCGGTATATGGTTTTGTTTCCGTCCCCCACGGACTGGTGCTCGACCTGATTGACCATCCGTATTTCCAGCGCATGCGTCGGATACGGCAACTCGGACTGGCTTCATTTGTATATCCCGGCGCATTGCATACCCGTTTCCACCATGCTTTAGGGGCTTTGCATCTGATGCAGCAAAGTATAGAGGTGCTCCGCTCCAAAGGCGTCGCCATTAGTGAAGAAGAAGCGGAGGCTACCAGTGTGGCCATTTTGTTGCACGACATCGGTCACGGGCCTTTTTCGCACGCGCTGGAACACGCTCTTGTGAATATGCACCACGAAGAACTGTCCAATTTGATGATGGAAGAACTGAACGGTCATTTTGACGGCAGGTTGTCGCTGGCTATTGAGATTTTCATGAACCGTTATCCCCAAAAATTTCTGCACCAGTTGGTATCCGGGCAACTGGATATGGACCGGATGGATTACCTGAACCGCGACAGTTTTTTTACCGGCGTCAGCGAAGGCGTCATCGGATACGACCGCATTATCAAAATGTTGGCGGTACACCGGGGCGAACTGGTGGTGGAAGAAAAGGGAATTTACAGCATCGAAAAATTCCTCATTGCCCGCCGGCTTATGTACTGGCAGGTGTACTTGCATAAAACCGGCGTAGCAGCCGAACAGATGCTGATCCATACCCTGCAACGCGCCCGCGAACTGGCCATGGAAGGTGTGGAACTGGAAGTGCCCCGGCATTTGGGCTGGTTTTTATACCATAAAACCGACAAAACGCTGGACACACGGGAATTGCTGAAACATTTCGTGCTGCTCGACGACAATGATGTCACTGCTGCGATCAAATACTGGTCGGAAGATGCCGATTTTACCCTTTCCTTTTTATCAAAGGGCTTGCTCGACCGGCGTCTGATGCGCCTTGAGTGGTTGAATGCCCCGGCCGAACCGGAAAAGATCGAAGCCATCGGGCAACAGATTTCCGGACTTTATGGCCCTTCAGCAAAGTTGGAGCACCTCGTGTACCACGGGTCGGTGAGTAACCGTGCGTACGACGAAACCAATGAACAAATAAAAATCCTGTTCAAAAATGGAGAAGTTTGTCCGATTAGTGAATGTTCGGAAGTGCCGCTTTACACGAAGTTGGTGACGAAACACTATATTTGCTACCCTAAAAATCTGAGTTAGCCTTGTTTGATGGTTTGACCCTCCTTCGCCTAAAAAGGCTTCGGCGGGTAAAGAGTTGGATGGTTTGACGGCTTCGCGTTCGGTCATCTGTCGCTGTTTTCCTTTATTCATTACTTTAAAAAATTCAACAACGAGTATAACCAAACGTACCTGTGCCGACCTATTTTTGCAAAAAAAACAATTCAAAGTGGTTGGGAAAGGGGTTGCAACTCAAGATTTTAGTTGCCACCTCAAACCATCAAACCCCTTCAAACCATCAAACTGATTAAAAACATGAACCAATACTACATCAAATTCATTTTACCACTTCTGCTGGGTTTTGCAGCATCCGGAATGGCGCAGTCTGTAGATGTGCCCCCCAATGCACAGGCAGGTAAATGTTATGCAAAATGCCATTTTGCAGACGTGTACGAAACGACGACCGAACAGGTAGCGATAAAACCAGCCACCACGCAGGCTTCCGTCGTACCTGCCGAATACGAAATGAAAAACGTGTTTCAACTGGTGAAAGCGGAATCCAAGCGAATAATTATGATTCCGGCGCAGTTCGAAACGCTTTCCGATCGTGTGGATGTCACCGCAGTAAGCAAAGGCCTGGCGCCCGGCGCGACAGCCACCAAATACGTGATGGTCAAACCCGAAAGCAAACGGTACGTAGAAGTACCTGCCGTATATGAAACGGTCGAAGAACCGTATGTAATCGAACCGGCCACTACCCGGATCGAAGTGCATCAACCCCGCTATGAAACGGTAACCGAGCGGATCGAAAAAATAGCCGCTTCCACCAAATGGGTCAAAAAGAAAGCGGATTTCAATTGCCTGAATGCTAATCCCGACGATTGCCTCGTCTGGTGCCTGGTGGAAACGCCGGCCGAATACCAGACCCTCACCAAACGGGTGAACAAAGGTTGCGACGGTTCCGGCGGTGCGGATGCGGGTTGTATCAAAACCATTGAAGTGCCGGCCGTCATGGGTACCCGCAGTGTGCAGCGCATAAAAAAGCCGACCAGCGTACGGGAGGAATATAGACCTGCCGAATACAAGGCCGTAGCAGTGCGCAGTACCGATGAGTCGATCGCTGTGAGCAAACAATTCTTGAAAACACCACCGTCTTTCCGCGAAGAATTCGTACCGGCCGAGTACAAAGCGGTTTTGACCAAAGCGGTCAAAAAACAGGCAAGCAGCCGCACGGAAACAATCCCGCCCGAATACATTGCCGTGACCAAACGCAAACTGGTCAAAGCCGGCGGGTTTTCGGAATGGCGCGAAGTACTTTGTGAGGAAAAATTAACCGGGTACAAGATCAGCGAGATCCAGATGGCTTTGAAAAAAGCCGGTTATTACACCGGAACTGCCGATAATAAAATGGGAGCAGGTACCAAAGCCGCCCTCAGCAAGTTCCAGAAAGACAAGGGTCTTCCGGTGGGCAACATCGATCTCGAAACATTGAAAGCGTTAGGGGTGAATTATTGAGATGGGCTGCTGCTGTACCGGCTGCTTTATCTGCCGGATGTAAAAATATCATATCCGGCAGATAAAGCAGCCGGTACAGCAGCCCAAGCACGAATTCTCCATCCTTTACAGTCATCAAAAGCATCATTCCATAAAAAAACCTGCGCTTGTAAAGCGCAGGTTTTTTTATGGAATGATGCTTTTGATGACTTAGCCCCCTACGTGTTTCTGACTCTTATCCGAATAATCCATCGAATTCAGCGCCATCAGTTCTTTCAGCGTTTTTTGCATACCGTCTACCGACCCGTCGAGGAAAATGATATTTCCCTTACCGTGTTCGGTGAAGTTTTTGACGGCTTCCGTCCACATCGAAAACAGGATGACAGAGGTGTCGAGGTTGGCATTCTGCATTTCCTTGGCGGCCTGGCTCATACCCTTGGCCACTTCTTCGCGGAAAAGCGCCACGGCTTGTCCGCGCATTCTGGCTGCTTCCCGTTCCGCTTCCGCCGATATTTTGATGGCGTTACCTTCCGCTTCCGCGGCTTTCGTTTTGGTGATCAATAGCGCCTGGCCTTCGTTTTCGGCGGCGGCTTTCAGGTTGTTGGATGCTACCACTTTCGACATCGAACGCAGTACTTCATCATCGAATGTGATGTCGTTGATCTGCAAATCGAGCAGGTGAAAGCCCCACTCTTCCAGCATGTGGTCGACGTTGGTTTTAACGGCTTCGGTGATTTCCCGGCGCAGGCTCAGGATTTCCTGCTGGCGTTTGGTCGCCACAAATGCCCGGATGCTGCCTTCCACGGTACGGGAAAGTGTGGCCATAAAATCGCGGTCGCTCACAAATTTGAACGCCACTTTTTTAACCGTTTCCTCATCGTTGTTCATTACAGAAAACAACAACAATGAAGTGAAGTGCACATTGGCCTGGTCGATGGTAACGGCCTGGAAAGTGAGCTCCACCGCCCGGTTCTGAATAGATATTCGTTTGAAAATCAATTCAATAATCGGGATTCTGAAATTGAGGCCGGGATAAAGTGTTCGGTTGTATTTACCGAAAATAGTGGTGATCGCGACGGTGCCCTGTTGCACCGTGACCAAACTGAGCACGACCAGAACAAGTAAAATGGGTAATAGGATCATGTTGAAATTTGATTTTGATTTGACGGTCAAATTTTTGTGGCCTTTCGGGGCATTTGCAAGTGTTATCTTCGCGCACTGATAATTGCACGACCAAACGGCTGTATTTCAGGCATGAAAGTAAGTATCTTTTGGACGTTCGGCACTAAAACTATACCATGAATACCTTCAAACAACAGGCCACTCCGGCAAAAGTACTTTTTTGCGCCACAATGTGCTGCCTGTTTTCCACAATAGTACAGGCGCAAACCATTCGCGGCGCCGTCCGCAATACCGACAACGGCCAACCCATTGCAGGCGCCACGGTGGTGTTGCGCAATGCCATTGCACCGTTCGGCGGCGCTACGGACAGCACCGGGCAGTTTGTTTTTCAAAACATGCGTCCCGGGTATTATTCCTGTGAAATTACGGCTATCGGATTCGAAGGTCAAATCATTCCGGAAATCAACCTGACAGCCGGCAAAGAACAGGTACTGACCATCGCGCTCAGGCGTTCGGCCAATGAACTGCCCGAACTCGTGGTCACTGCCAACAAGCCGGGATACAGAGCGCCCCAACAATTGGCGGAAATCCCTCTGAGCCGCGATCAGACCCTCCGTTTCCCGGCCACTTTTTTTGATCCTGCACGGCTCGCCATGGCCTACCCAGGGGTGTCGGGCAACGACGACCAGGCCAATGGACTGAGTATCCGGGGCAACAACCCCGCCTCCGTGCGCTGGCGACTGGAAGGCGTTGATGTCGTCAACCCCAATCACCTGCCCAATGCGGGCACATTCAGCGACCGGCCGGCAGCGGCCAGCGGAGGTGTCCTGATGTTTTCGGCCCAAATGCTCGACAACTCCTCCCTGCTCACCGGCAACTACCCTGCCGGTTATGGCGACGC
Organism: Saprospiraceae bacterium; assembly: GCA_020847425.1. GTDB lineage: Bacteria > Bacteroidota > Bacteroidia > Chitinophagales > Saprospiraceae > M3007. The sequence goes on along the minus strand of JADLCC010000369.1, from coordinate 1,730 downwards.
ACTGGGCGGCATCATGGATATGAACCTGCGGAATGGCAATACCACACGGCATGAATTTACGGCCCAGGCCGGATTGATCGGCCTGGATATGGCCGCCGAAGGACCTATGTCCGGCAAAGGCAAAAATTCGTACCTCGTCAATTACCGATATTCCACGGTGGGACTGTTGAGCCAAATGGGTATTCCGCTCGGCGACGAAGAGATTCGTTTCCAGGATTTATCGTTTAAACTGCATTTTTCAGGAAAAAAAGGCAGCGAATGGACTGTTTTCGGTATGGGAGGTCTGAATGACAACGTGTTCAAACAGAAAACCGAATTTTCGGAAGTCAAAAAGTACAAGGATTTATTTAACATCGATTTTAATTCAAAAACAGGTGTTTTCGGGGTGGCCAACTGGTCGCCGCTCGGTGCAAAAACCTGGTTGAAAACAGCGCTCGTTTTGTCGGAACAGCAAAATGACCGAAAAGCGGCATCCGACTTTTTGGAAGAAACGGACGAACAACAGGAAAAACGCCTGGGTCTTGCCATTACCCTGCAACACCGGCTGAGCAACCAGTGGCGCGCTTCTGCGGGTGGAAATATCCAGCGTATCTATTTTTCCGACGTATCCATGAGCAGCAATCTGATCCGCTATACCGGCGAAATCAGGGCACATCTGTGGCAACCCTGGATGAACTGGGAATGGACCGCACCCCGCAACCAACTGACTGCCCAGATTGGTGTACACACCAATATTTACACGGCTGAAGATGACCTGGATACCTATGATGCCAGCGTTGAACCGCGCGCGTCGGTCAACTGGCGACTGAATAATCGGCAGCGCCTGACCGTTGCCTACGGTTTTCACAGCCAACTCAACCCGCTTTGGCTGGAAGCGGATACCCGCCAGGCGGCCAGTGATCCGGCAAAAATTTACCCCAACCGGGGCAGCGGACTCGTGCGCAGCCGACAACTCGGCTTGCGGCACCACTGGCAATGGCGGGAAGACTGGTCCTTAAAAACGGAACTGTTCTGGCAAAAAATGTCCAATATACCGGTGTCGACGCTGGACCGGACTTTTTCACTGTTCAATACCACAGAATTTTCAGCCCTCGATGGGATCCAAACAACAGGGATTGCCGAAAATAAAGGTGTGGAAATCAATGTGGAGCACTACCTCACAGGCAACTGGTTCCTGGTAGGTAATGTAACCCTGTTCGATTCGCGCTACCAGGGCGACGACCGCGCATGGCGACCTTCCCGCTGGGACCTGGGGCATATCCTGAACCTGACTATGGGGCGCGAATGGCAGCGCGAACCGCCCGGAAAAGGTAAAATAAAAGCCTTCGGGATCAATGGCCGGGCTACGTTCACCGGCGGTTACCGCGCCATACCGGTCGATCTGGCCGCTTCCCGGCAGGCCGGAGAAACCCGCTACGATACTTCCAACGGATGGAACGAACAGCTGCCGGCCTATTTCCGGCTCGATCTGCGGGTGTACTGGAAACGCAGCCTCGGCAACCGCCGCAACAGCACTTTTGCTATGGATTTCCAGAATGCGACCATGCAAAAAAATGTGGCGTATCGTTATTTCGATCCGTTTACAGACAAAGTGGAAACAAAAGAACAGTTGGGGCTGATTCCGAATATCAGCTGGCGGCTGGAGTTTTGATTAAGGGAAGAGGAATGAGGGATGAGGAATGACCGAGCTTGATGTCCGACATCACGCTCGGACATTCCTCATCCCTCAT
>JADLCC010000368.1 GCA_020847425.1 Saprospiraceae bacterium | reverse complement strand
GGCAGTGTTGTTGCGACGCCCGCGCCGAATAATACGTATCAGATTGCGTCCGGCACCTCGGTGGCAGCACCCGGTATCGCTGGTTGCCTGGCACAGTTAACCCAGGCATTTAAAACATTGCACAACGGTCAGGAAGCGCCTGCAGCGCTGTTAAAAACCCTGATTTTGAACAGCGCTAACGATCTGGGCAACGTCGGACCCGATTTCAAATATGGCTGGGGGCACATCAATGCCAACCGCGCTTTGCGGCTCATCGAAGCAGCACAATGGAGCGAAAACACCATAGACAACGATGAAACGAATACGAAAATACTGGAGATTCCTGCCGGTGTGCGCCAGGCCAAGGTGATGTTGTACTGGGCGGAAGCGCCGGCGGCAGTTGTGGCCTCCAAAGCCCTGATCAATGACCTGGATCTGCGCCTGACCAATGAAAACGGGAACCTATTTCTGCCATGGATCCTGGATCCAACCCCCGATCCGGTCACCCTCAATGCACCGGCTATAAAAGGGCGCGATTCCCTCAACAATGTCGAACAAGTATCCATTACGGATCCGGCGGCGGGCACTTATACGATCACGATCAGCGGCACGGAAGTGCCCATGGGGCCACAGGCCTATTTCCTGGCCTGGGAATTTCTAACTGACAGTATTACAATCACTTATCCGAATGGCGGCGAGGGTTTTGTCCCCGGAGAAACAGAACGGATTCATTGGGACGCTCATGGAGTGGCGGAAAATTTCGTTTTGCGCTATTCTACAGATAATGGCGACAACTGGCTAACCATGACTACGGTTGCCGGTTCGCTTCGGCAATACGACTGGCTTGTACCGAATGCCGTGAGCGGAAAGGTGCTGGTTCAAATTCAACGCGGGGCACAAAACGATACCAGCAACGCACTGTTCAGTATTGCGCCGGTACCACAAAATATCGAGATCACGCAGGTTTGTCCCGATTCCATGCGGATCAGTTGGACCGACCTGCAAGACACACTTGCTTACGATGTATATTTACTGGGCGCGCAGTATATGGAATTGGCTGGCTCTACAGAGTCGAGCAGCATTGCCTTACCCATTGAAAATCCGCATCTGGAAAAATGGGTTTCCGTACGCTGTACTGCCGAATCTGGGCTCGCCGGCCGCAGGGCCATTGCGGTACAATGGCAGGGAGGACTCAAAAACTGCCCATTATCGGATGATCTTGCACTGAACAATGGGCTTACCCTGGAAAATGATACCCTGATAAGTTGTACGGGCTTTGATTATCCCATTACAGTTGAGGTAAAAAACGCCGGGAGTGCTGTCATTTCCAATGCGACGATACAATACCAGGTAAACAACCTGGATGTCATTTCGGAGCCGCTTCCTGATATTGCGCCGGGCATTTCGTATCCGTATATTTTTCAAAATACCCTGGAACTGGCAGATAATCAGTCTGTTACCATTAAAATATGGACAAGTTACCCAGCCGACGAATACCGCTATAACGATACGCTGTCTTTTACGCTTTTGTACATTACACAACCTGCGGAAACCGCTTTTTCGGAAAATTTTGAGGCTTCGGAGGCCTTGCCAAACGGCTGGGTGATAAAAAACCCTGATGCAGCATTGGATGGCATTCCCTGGGTATTGACCTCAGAAGGAATAACAGGAGCAAATGGAGCGCCAACAAGGGCATTGTTTCTGGATTGTTTCAGTTATCTCGATGCCGGCGAGGAGGATTACGTTTACCTGAGACCGCTCGATTTGAGTAATTTTTCCAACCCTGGCCTTTCATTCTACATAGCGCATGCCAGGTACAACAGCAGTTCAGTCGAACGATTGCGCCTGGAGGTTTTTCCCGATTGCAACCCGGACGCAACCCCTGTGGTCGTCTGGCAGAAAAGCGACCCAGTACTGGCAACCGTGCCGGATATCACTTCGGAATACAAGCCGCTGCAAGCAGAAGACTGGCGCAGAGAATACGTGAATCTGCAGCAGTTTGCCGGACAATCGGTGTTTCTGCGGTTTGCTTCCGTCAATGACTATGGCAACAGCATTTATCTGGATAATATCAACTTCGAACAATTTGAAGTTCCGGAAGCGGCTTTTTCTGTTTCCGCTGACAGTATTTGCAGAAATGATACGATTTATTACCAAGCAGTTCCAAGTGGTTCAGGTTCAATAAACTATGTCTGGAATTTCGGCACTGGCGCCTCACCTATTGCAGCAAACGGCCCGGGACCACATGCTGTGCGTTATTTGCTGGCCGGCAGCAAAATACCCCGCTTGATTGCCGGCAATCCTTTTGTGGCAGATACGGCAACAGCACAAGTGTATGTGCGGCCATTTCCCATATCTGGTTTTACGGTTGCATCCAATGAACTCACGGTCAATTTTACCAACACGTCTCAAAATGCATCCTCTTATTTCTGGACTTTTGGAGATGGAAATACCAGTACAGAAACCAATCCGGAACATATTTATGGATCACCCGGAAATTATGTCGTCAAACTTTCTGCTACCAATGCATGCACTACTGTGGATAAAACATCCATCGTTATCCTGACAACCGGCACAAGCGATTTGGCGGACAAACTACGGATACTGATTCTGCCTAATCCTACAGCAGGAGATTTCCGGGTTGAACTGGAAAGACAGGAAGCGGGCCCAATCCGGCTGACGCTGCTCGACGTGCAGGGAAGACTAGTGAAAACCGCAGAAACAATTGTCAGACAGTCTGTTACGACAGTTCCTTTTGAAAATTTAGGTCTTGCAAAAGGTGCATATCAATTAAATGTTCAGACTGAACAGGACTTCCGTACCTTTAGTATCATTGTACAATGAGCCTGTAGTCGTGCCTTTCTTTTAACAAGAGTCATCCCGGATTTTTGCCTGAAAACGACCTCGGAGAGGTCAAATGTTTGTAGAAACCGCAAGTGATAGATTTTTACCGACCTCGGAGAGGTCGAATATGGTCATATGGCCCCCAAACAAGAGTGAACGTTCGACCTCTCCGAGGTCGTTTCGACACTGTAACCAATTGATCTACAAACATTTGACTTCTCCGAAGTCATTTTTGCCAATTTCCAAAATTCGGGATGACTCATGTTTGTTATTACAATCACCTACATCAGTGACAGTTGTCATTGAGAAGATTGCTTCAAAAGGGTTGCTTTGTATCATAAATCAATCGAATTATGAAACTTAACCTTGCATCGGACAAATCAATGGG
>JADLCC010000367.1 GCA_020847425.1 Saprospiraceae bacterium | reverse complement strand
AGGAGTTGCCCGGGGTTTTGTTTCTTTGTAAATAATTGAAAATCAAGCCTGTACATGCGCCCAGTACAACCGTAAATACCAGCGAATGCGTCCAGCCCCTGTGCCCCCACTGGCTGCCATAAGGCACGCCGTAATGGAAGGCCAGCACATCCAGATCGGGTGCAAAAGCCAGGAAACCGGCGAGTAAAAGTGTGGCGGGCCGCACTTCCTTAGGGAAACCAGCATAACCCAATGCGGAAGAAGCCGCAATATGACCGAATATAGATGCCATGGTATTTTATGTGCGATAAGCGCTTGTTTGTATTTGCCTGTGGTACTTTTGCAATATAAAATTGAAACCATGCCCAACTTTTTACTCCCTTTTACCGGACAACCATGTTCGAATTGCCGGCTGCGAATCGCGGTCAGCCTGACTTTCCTGGTGCTCTGTATTAGTCAATGCCAGTCTCAATTCCGCCCGCCGGAGGTTGAAATTTCAGAAACAGATACTGTGGGATATAGTTTTTTGCAACAAGAGGAACACCTGATCGATAATGCGGCCTACCTGGAACCATTGTTTAAAAAACTGTACCTCCAGCGGGTGCAAGGTGGACAAAAAATCAATATTGTTCACATCGGCGATTCGCATATTTTGGGAAATTACCTCACCCGTGAAGTGCGCGAACGCCTCCAGCGCGCTTTTGGCGATGCCGGTCGCGGCTTGATTTTTCCATACAAACTGGCCGGTTCCAATGGCCCCCGCGATTTTCTGGTAGAAACCAATGCCCGCTGGAATGGCGCGAGTTGCCAGCGCAACCTCAGTGCTACCACTCCATTCGGCGTATCCGGTTTTACGCTCGAAACGTACAATCCTAAAGGTGAACTGACCTTCCGGATGCGCGATACGGCTACTTCTGAGACGCGGTTGTTCACCAAAGTGACCATTTTTCAACATAAAACGCCCCTGCAATTCGATGTGGTGGTGCGCGATGAAATCAGCAACCAGACCGCTCAAATCTACATCCAGGACGATTATTCCCGCTCCTATTACTTCGACCGGCCTGTTGGGCAGGTGACCATTGCAGCCAAACGAACCAACAGCCAGCAAAAACTACTGACCCTCGACGGCGTTGCCCTCGAAAACGAACTTTCAGGCGTTCTGTTTCACGCTATCGGCGTCAATGGCGCCAAGTTCCAGGATTATTCGCGCGCCAAATATTTTTCCCGCCAGGTGGCCGAATTAAAACCGGACCTGATCATTCTGTCGATGGGTACCAATGAAGCCCAGGGGCATACGGATCCGGGTTTTATGTACCGCACTATGCGCGATCTGGTGGACAACCTGCTGGAACAATCGCCCAATGCGCTGATTTTGCTGACCACTCCCGCCGATTCGTATCTGCGTGGCAAAGGGTTTAACCCCAATATGTCGGATATGAGTGCAGTGATCCGCAAATTTGCGAAAGACAAAGGATATGCGGTGTGGGATTTGTACAACATTACCGGCGGTGAAAATTCAGCCGTCCACTGGAAAAATAGTGGATTACTTTCCTCCGATTCGGTGCATTACTCCAAAGCGGGATATGCCGCGCAGGGTAAATTGTTGTACCAGTCGATTGTGAAAGGATATAATGAATATGTGCTGGCGAAACAACCCTGATGGGGTGTTTAGTGTATGGTGTTTAGTGTTTAGGGCGCTTCGCCTTTGGCCTTTGTGAAATTTTGGCCCAATAGAAACACCATTACACCAGCCAAGGGCAACGCACTCCCAAACACGAAACACCACACACCAAACACAATGAATATTGGCATTTTCGATTCCGGCTACGGCGGCCTCACAGTGTTTCGCGACATCGAGCGCCTGCTGCCGCAATACGATTACATTTACCTGGGTGACAATGCCCGGGCGCCTTATGGCCCGCGCGACTTTGAGACGATATACCACTACACCCTCGAATGTGTGAACCACCTGTTCGATATGGGTTGCCACCTGGTTATCCTGGCCTGTAACACAGCCTCCGCCAAAGCATTGCGCAGCATCCAGCAGCAGGATTTGCCCCTAATGCCTGCGGGCCGCCGGGTTCTGGGTGTCATCCGCCCCACCGCCGAAGTAGTGGGCAATTATACCAAAACCGGATCGGTAGGTGTATTGGCTACACGTGGCACCGTGTTGTCGGAATCTTATGTGATCGAAATCGCCAAGTCATTCCCCGATGTAAATGTGTACCAGCAGGCCTGCCCGATGTGGGTGCCGTTGGTGGAAAACAACGAACACAACAGTCCCGGCGCCGATTATTTTGTAGAAAAATACCTGAATGAACTCCTGGCGCAATCGCCGGATATCGACACTATTGTGCTGGGATGCACGCATTATCCATTGTTAATCAACAAGATACGGAAATATATGCCCGATGCTGTGCAGGTTTTGTCGCAGGGCGAAATCGTGGCGAGCAGTCTTGCCGATTACCTGCACCGGCACCCGGAAATGGAAACCCGCTGCAGCAAAAACAGCCAGGTGCAGTATTATACCACCGAATCGGCGGCGGATTTTGACGACAAGGCGGCGATATTTATGGGGAAACCGGTGCGGTCAGCGCATTTGGCGCTGGAGGTGTAGTGTTTCTTCCATAAGTATTATTGCATCAAGGTAACATTGTGGATAAACAAACAATCATGAACCGTTGGATCGACAGCAAACACTTCTCCTGTTACCTTATTTTTTACAACTACAAAATCGTGATCCCTGAAAAAAGGTGAATCAAAGTAACGATGTATGTTTTCCCCCAGCAGGTAAAGTTTTCCGATGTTCGGTTGCGCAGTCCAGGTAGCATCCAGGTGATACTTTTTTAAAAGATAATTGCAGGTGGTGGCAAAAAAAGCGGCATAACCGACGCAATGTGCTGCTTTGGAGTGGATCAATTGGTTGGGGTCTGTGTCATTGTCGGAAGCGGTAAAATGAAGTTGCCGGGAAGTCAGGTTGTTTGCCAATTGAACAATGTCTTCAATAGAAAGATTTTGGCCGGCCCCGGTATTGGTTTCTATGTATTGAATGAGTTGCCGGTCGGTCGAAGTATAGTTTGTTCGTGGTCCAACTGATTGATAAGCAATGATTTGTCTGTATATGCAGCCGCGAAATGTTGCCACGGTTGTGACGAGTATCAATAATGTTAGTGCAATTTTTTTCAGGGTTTTCATATGTGTGGTTTTTTAGTCTTTTGTAACAAGTTAGCATAGCGGCAGCATCGCATAAGATTTGTAGCGTTCCTAAAACCTATGTTTCAAAAAAAATTGCTGTCCTGTATATCTATCCGTTTTTACAATGCAATAATAAGCCCCGTCCGGAAGGTTTTCTACATTAAAAGTTCTGATGTTTCGACCTGTGTGATGTTCAATTTCTGAAAATTGTTGCCGTTTTTGTCCTTTCATATCCACAATTTCCACGCTAACCCGGCTCGGTTCTAATAAATCAAATGCAATGTTGATGACTTCTGTGGCCGGATTGGGGAACACATTGAGTTGAAGCCGCTGTTTATGGTTGGAATAGTTTTTAACTGCAGAGATTGTTTTGTGTGGCAGCAACCATGGATCCAAATCATACCTGTCCTTGGGGTCATTCAGAATCGTATTGACATATGCCAGCGAAAAAGAAATATCCCCGTTTCTGGCTACGGTGGGCTCGCCGATAGATAAGCCGTTGCCTTTTGAAATGATGATTTCCGGCGTATCCCAACTGTCCCAGTTATAGGCTATGGTTTGCCTCGACCGGACGATATGCGTAAAATCCAGGGAGTAATAAAGCCACCACTGCTCGTCATTGTCTTTATACAGGCATGGGTGCTCGATATGCCCGAGGCTGTTATTGATCGTTAAAATGGCTTGCGGTGTATTCCAGGTGTTTCCAGTGTCTGTACTCAAAACGTACATAAACACCCGCTCTGCCGGGTCGGTGTATTTTTCGTAGATCATTATAATCGTGTCTCCATTCAACCTTTCCAAAAAGGCGTTGTCGGCGATAAATTCGTTGCTGTCCGGATTGATCGGAGTCGGAAGCCTTATCGCATTTTCAATTCCGCTGGGATTGGCGCTTGTATTTTTGATCATCGAAAGATCGCCATTGCCGGAAAAAATAAACAAATCCACCAGATTCGGGTCACTTTCAGAAAACAAAGGCGCCGGACCGCCTTCAATCAAGGCCGGCCTTGCGATGCCGGAAAGTTGCCAGTTGGTAAAACTTTCGTTCTGGGTATTTCTATGGGCATACAGGATATCGATATTGAAAAAACTATCGCATCCGAACGGATTGGTCGTCAGGTCCATCCCGTATGAGTTGGCATAGGGCCTGATAAAAGACATATTGGCAAGCCCTTCGCAAAAAGGCAAACCAGGATTGGACACCACAAAACTGGTCCGGGAAAGCAGATCCATGGGCGAATACAAGGCATACAGGTTCAGCCCATCCGGCGAAATTTGTAAACCGTCTTCCCAGCCGTAATCGGCAAGTGGCTGCCGGTAAGGCGCGTCGTATTCGTTTTGAAATGCGGGGTGCACAACAGGCATCGCTGCACTTTTGATGCTATCCCATGACTGTTGGGCATTCTGAGCGGGCAGGCAGGTACTTGCGGTTATGGCAAGACAAAAAAAACTGACGCTTTTTTTCATTTTTCCGGGTTGCATAAACATTGCATTATGCGTTGGTTATTTATGTTTTTCGATCCACTTGTTTAATGTTGAAACACAATCATAGGCTCCTTTTCCCTAACCTTGGTTCATCCAGCGCCGCCCGCATTTCCCGTACCGCCGGTAAATAATCCACACTCAAACCCTCGAATTTTTCAACCGTTCGCAAAGTGCGCTCTACCTCATCGGAATACTGGTCGTGGTAAAAACTGGATGGGCTAGTACCCTGAATGCTGTGCCGGATCCAATCGGCGACCGCCACAACCCCTTTTCTAACAGGCTTCGGAAACAGTTTTTTGTCGGGCACCTCGTTCCAGGCCAAAAAACTGAACACTTCCAGCGCGTGGTCATTTTCCATAATCCGGAGCAGTTGTTTTGAGGTAAAGAGAATATACATTTTTACCTGAAACAAACATACTGTAAAAAACCAAAACCGCCCGCTCCTCGTAAGTGCTTCTATATGTTAATCAAAAAACACATAAAAATGATCCACTTATTCAAACGCTCAACGTGCTGCCACGCTCTGTTGCCGGTTTTACTTTGTGCCCTGTTCACTACAACAGCAACAGCATCCAGTCACCGGGAAGCACCGCTGATCGCCAACGACCCGCTGGCCGACAACACGGACCTTTACGCATTCCGCAGTCCCGATGATCCGACGACGATCACCATTATTGCCAATTACATTCCCGCTGAATTGCCCTTTGGAGGCCCCAATTATGCCTCTTTTGGAGAAAACATCTTGTACGAAATCCATATCGACAACGATGCAAGCATTCCGGGCGATGAAATTGTTTACCGGTTTACCTTTCAGAAAGTAAATGAAGACCCTACAACGTTTTTCAACATTCGCCTGGGCCAGCAAAATTTGAAAACCACGTATACTTTGGAAAGAAGTATCAATGGCGGACAAACGTTTACAACCATCGTAACCAACGGAATCGTGCCACCGCCGAACATCGGTCCGCGCTCTATCGAATCGGCAGCCGGCCTGGGAACAACCTACGAAGACCTAATCACCGGCGCGATTAAAACCTCCTCTACCGGCGAAAAGGTGTTCTGCGGCCCTGCCGACGATCCGTTTTACGTCGATCTCGGCGGTATTTTTGATCTGGGCGATGCTCCGCGCCAGAACGGCAATTCCCGCGACGGCCTCGGCCGGTACAACGTGCACTCGATTGCACTGCAAATTCCCATTCTTACCCTGCGCAAAGCGGGCGCTCCGTTTACACCCGATAATATTCTCGATGGTGACTTCGTGATCGGCGTGTGGGCTTCTGCAAGCCGCCAGGCCATCCAGACGCTTCAAACCAATGGTGAAGCGCCTGTAAGCACCGGAAACTGGGTACAGGTATCGCGCCTGGGTATGCCCCTTACCAATGAGGCCGTTATTCCAATCGGTCAGAAAGATTTCTGGAACCGCCTGACGCCGTATGATGAAATCACGGAAACAACCCTGGACGAATATTTTTACAATCCGGAACTCGCCCTGTATATGGACGATGCTCTGTTTGGTGGCGCGGTACCTGCATTTTCGGCCCTGCGCATTCAGCGGAACTCCCTGCAAGGTTTTGATTTCGGCAATGGTCAAGATGGATTGTACGCTTTGAAAGGCAGCCCGCTGGTTGCCGGTACGGCCCTCGATGATGCTGTTTTCGGTACTTTGTTGCTGCCTGCTGCCGGAAAACCACGCTCTGTCGACCTCTGGCCTATTTTCCATACGGGCGTTCCGAATGTACGGCCTTACCAACTGGCTACTGGCAAAAACGGCGACCCGCTGGCTGCCGGCAAACCTTTTATCAACAACTTTTTGCCCAATGGCGGCGATATGCTGCGCCTGAATATGGCTGTTCCCGTCACCGACCGGACGGATCCGAAATTCAGCCCCATGGGTATAATCAATGCGGCCGTACTGGGTCTTACCGACCCTGCTTACAACCAAAGCACCGCTATCCAGGCCATCCCCAATATGGACGGTTTTCCGAACGGCCGCCGTTTGGAAGATGATGTCACTGCTATCGAATTACAGGCTGTCGCGGGTGCTGCACTTGCTGCTATCGGGCTGTGGTACGACGATTATACCGTCGGCGGCACCAACCCGGTAACCCCTGATCTTGTGAATGTATTGACTTACCGCACCGGTGTAAATCAGAATGACAAAGCATTTAAAACTACTTTCCCATACGTTGCATCCCCATGGAGCGGAACGGAAGCGGGCCAGTAGTGTTAAAAAGCAAAAATTACAAAGGGCAAATGGCAAAAAATAGCCACCCAAACCTATTTATCAAAGTATCGTTCACGATAAAAAAATCAACAACAATGAATTTTCAATATATAAAACAAGGCTTGCTGGTCATCGCTTTGTGGTCTGCAGCCGTATCGGCAAGTTGGGCATCCAGCCACAGAGAAGCGCCCCTGGTTTCCAATGACCCCTTGGCGGACAATGTGGACCTGTACGCATTCCGGAGCCCGGACAACCCCAATACCATTACCATTATTGCCACGTATGTGCCCATGCAGCTTCCGCAGGGCGGACCGAATTATTTTTCTTTCGGTCAAAATGTGCGGTATGAAATCCACATCGACAACGACGCTTCGGTTCCGGGCGATGAGATTACGTACCGTTTCACATTCCAGCAGGTGAACGAAGACCCGACCACATTTTTCAATATCAGGCTCGGTAAACAAAACCTGAAAACTACCTACACCCTCGAAAAAAGCACCAATGGCGGTGCAAGTTTTCAGGTGATTGTACAAAACGGTATCGTGCCGCCGCCTAATATCGGCGACCGCTCCATTGGTTCGGCTGTAGGTTTGAACACCAACTATACCACGCTGATGAACGACGCCATCGGAACTGCCACAACAGGTGAAACGGTTTTTTGCGGTACCTCCGACGATCCGTTTTTTGTAGACCTCGGCGGTATCTTCGATCTCGGCGATGCGCCACGTCAAAACGGTACGCCTACCGACGGTCTGGCATGTATGAACGTCAGCGCCATTGCTTTGCAGATCCCGATTTCATCGCTACTGAAAACCGGCGCTCCAGCCACACCGGTGAATATCCTTGACCCGAATTATGTGATCGGCGTTTGGGCTTCGGCCAGCCGCCAGCAGATCCGTACCCTGTCATCCACGGGTGATCCGGCATATTCCGGCAACTGGATTCAGGTGTCCCGCCTGGGTATGCCGCTGACAAATGAAGCGGTTATTCCGATTGGCAAAAAGGATTTCTGGAACTCGATTACGCCTTACGATGAGATCACGGAGACTACAATGGATGGGTACTTTTTCAACCCTGAACTGGGGCTGTATATGGATGACGCCTTGTTTGGCGGCGCCGTTCCGGCCTTTGCACCTTTGCGTATCCAGCGGAATTCGCTGCAAGGTTTCGACTTCGGCAACGGACAGGATGGACTGTTCGCGCTGAAAGGCAGCCCTCTCGTGGCAGGTACTGCGCTCGATGATGCTGTTTTTGGTACGCTATTGTTGCCAGGCGCCGGCCAGCCACGTTCTGTCGACCTGTGGCCGATATTCCACACCGGTGTTCCGAATGTACGCCCGTACCAACTGGCTACCGGCAAAAACGGCGACCCGCTTGCAACAGGTAAACCATTTATCAATAACTTTTTGCCCAATGGCGGCGATATGCTGCGCCTGAATATGGCAGTGCCCGTCACCAGTCGTACCGACCCTAATTTCAGTTCTCTGGGACTGATCCAGGCGGCTGTGCTGGGCCTCACCAATCCGGCCTACAACCAGAATACAGACATCCAGGCCATCCCGAACATGGACGGCTTCCCGAATGGCCGCCGTCTGGAAGACGACGTGACCCGTATCGAATTGCAGGCCGTTTCCGGCGCTGTACTGGCAGCCATCGGCCTGTGGTACGACGACTACACGGCAGGTGGCGCCAATCCTGTAACCCCCGATCTGCTGGGCGTACTGACCTATTCGACCGGTGTGGAAGCCAATGATGTCGCTTTCAACACGGCGTTTCCTTACCTGGCCTTGCCACAAAGCGGTACCGGCGCTTGCGGCGGCTCTCTGGTGACTTCTACGAACGACGGTTTCCCGGGCGGCGGTACTTTGGGTTTCAGCCAGAAACCGGTACTGATGAAAAACTACCCCAACCCGTTCAGCGCGCAAACGACCTTCACTTTTCAGGTGAACCGGGCTACAAAAATCAACCTGCGCATCTTTGACTTGCAAGGAAAATTTGTATCAGAAGTGTACCAGGGATTCCGTCCTGAAGGTGAATTTATGTATGACTGGAATGCGGCAGGGCTGCCTCCGGGTCTGTATTTCGCATATTTGTACGACAGCAACGGTCAACTGCTTCAAACAGGTAAACTGTTGAAACAGTAGATCCTCTCATTCGTAATTTCGTTTTGAATGATATGGGCCGTCTCATCCGAACAGGGTGGGGCGGCCCTTTTTGACGAGAGTGTTCAAAAAACTGTGGCACACCTTAATTAACTAATTGATTTTCAATATTCTGAATCTAGGTGTACCACAGAATTTTGAACGCTCTCTTTTCGACAGATTAATACATCTTGTGCACCACCAACTTCTTCGTCACCGGCGGCATCCCCGGTGTTTCCATTTTCAGGAAAAAAACGCCGTTTTTCACAGTAGAAATATCCAGTTCAATAATCCGGGTGTCGTTGTCCGGGTTGTTTTGAGCCAACCCGGCAACAGGCGTGTATTGTTTTTCCAACAAACCGATTTGGTTAAACAGTGCGATAGAAACCGGCGTCGCCAGGACAGGCATTTTTACATATAATTTCTCGCCGGCAGGGTTCGGGAACAGCGTAAAATCAGCCAGATCGGCTGGCGAAATGGCCTTGCTGCGCACGATGGGTTCAGCCTGCAGGTTTACTGGGATGTTTACCGTGTAATCTTCCACCTCGCCATTGGGTTGTGTGCCGCAAGGCTGCGCAAAAGCGTTGCGGCGCAAAATGACCCTGGCATGTGCAGGTCCGGGGAGCGCGGAAGCCGGCACCGTAATATTTCCGTTGAACACTTTGAAAGGTGTGCCGTTTTCAGAACTGGCGGAAATGCCTTCGCAGGCTACTTCGCCGGGCGTGTCGAATATGCCGTCATGGTTAAAATCGATCCAGATGCGCCAATATTCATCATAAGTGAAATAACTGAAACTGGCTGTAAGTGCAACCGGCGTACTACCCCCGGTCGCCAGTTGTGCTGTTTCAGCGGTAAAATCTGAAAAATAACTTTTCCCGCTGCTCTTTTCAAAAGAGCCGATTTGTACGTTTGAAATCCAGTCTTCCCAAGGGAAACTCGACGAGGCACTGCAATCGGGCGTGGGGGCAGGCAAAATGCCGTTGGAACAAGGATCGGGCGCATCGACAACCACCGGATCCAGATTATAGCAGACCAAATAAAAGCCCGACGAATCATAAATATTGGCCCTCAAGGTCAGGTGCGGAAACCGGCTGATTGGAATTGGGCCATACACTGCATCCTGCCCCACATGGCCCCTGGAATAAAAAGGCTGAATGTCCTGCTGCGGGAATAAAAAGTTGCCTTGTGCGTCGATCCAGTTGCCGGATGCCTGGACAGTCAGGCCTTCGGAGCCCGGTAGATCCACGCGGTAACGGATGT
>JADLCC010000366.1 GCA_020847425.1 Saprospiraceae bacterium | reverse complement strand
ACTCAAGCCTTTGTTAAGAATTTAAGCAAAACTAATTTTGTACACCTACTCATAACCAAACAAATGCCATAATGCCCCATTAACTCGACGCCACTCACGATTCACGACTCACGATTCACAACTCACTACTCACTATCCGCCTCCTCTGCTCCATATTATCCGTTTTCCTGCTGACGATTCAAGTATTGTCTGGTCAAAGCCTGGAAGAAATTGAACGTTCTACGTTTGATGTAGATAATATTTTGGAACGGGCCAGGGCATCCGACAGCGATTCGGAGCGGGAGCGACTGGCTACCCAGACCCTTACCATGGCCCGCAGTCTGCGCTACGATGGCGGCATCATACGCTCCTCCCTGTTGCTGGGGGAAGTGTGCGCAAGAGCGGGCAAGACGGAACAGGCCCTGCAATACTACCTGGAAGCGGAAGCCAAAATTCTGAGTACCGGCAACCGCGCCGCTCAACTGGCCGTGCAGAACGCACTCGGCGACCTCTTTTTTCAGGAAAAACTATACACCAATGCCCGCCGGTATTACCGGGAAGTGTTGCTTGTGCAACCCAACGATTTCAGGATCAAAGAAAAAATAGCGGATGCCTGCCTGCTGGACATGCGTTTTGACAGTGCGGAATATTTTTATAAAGAACTGATTGTCAAATTTAAAGAAGACGGAAATAACCCAAGACTGGTACAGATTTACCAGAAACTGGCCAATGCATACGACCAGAACGGCGACGCCGGGAAAAGCCTCTATTACTATTTGCCTATCGAGGATCTGGTGGAGCGATTCGGCACCTCACAGGAGCGCGGCCTGCTGTACAACAACCTCGGCAGGCAATACGCTGCACTGCGCGATTTCCCGAAAGCACTCGAATATTTCCGGAAAGCGGAATTACAATGCATCTATATCACCTGCGAATACCCGGAGGTGATGTTTGCCAATATGGGCATCGCGCTGCACAATACCGGCGATTCCAAACAGGGCATCGAATACCTGCTGAAAGCCCAGGCTATCCTGGCCGCCCGCAACGACAAGGCAGCGCTGGCCAATCTGGAACACCTCATGGCCACCGTGTATTTCAGCAGCAACGACTTGTACAACGCCATTTCACACAACAACGAGGCTATTCGTTTTGCCAGGGAAACCAAACAGTTCACCGTGCTTTCCAATGCCTATAAAACGGCGGCGGATTTGTACCACGACCTTTACGACTTTGAAAAAGCATTCGAATTTTACCGCGAATACCTGAATATCATCGATTCGGTGCGGCTCGAAGAACAAAGCCGGTTGCAGCGCCTCAACCAGCAGCGCACACTGCTGGCCGCCGCCGAAGGCCAGATCAAATTCCTCATTACCCGGCAAAACATCAAAGACCTCGAACTTTCCCAGGAGCGTTTCGAACGCGAACGCCTGGAATTGTTGAATAAAAACCTCGAACTCGAAACCCGCCGGAGCGAAGACGAGGTGCTGCTGTTGCAAAAACAAAAAGAAGTGGACCAGGCCCAACTGCGCGAACAAACCCTGCAGGCCCTCCGCGCCCGGCAAGAACTGCGCCTGGCAGCCCAAAATTTCGACGCCGAAAAACAACAGCGCGTCATCGCCGCACTGCGGCAACAGGAAAAGATCGACAGCGCACAAGGACTCGCCCGCGAACGCGAAGTGGAACTGCTGCGCCGCGACAAAGACATCGCAAAACTGGAGCTGGACAAACAGGCCAATTTCCAGCGCTTTGCTTACGGACTCGGTAGTTTGCTGCTGGTCATTCTCGGACTGCTGGGCGCCGGATGGTTGTTTTCCCGCCGCGCCAGCCGCCGCCTGAAAGGCCAGAACCGGAAGATACAGGCCCAAAACAAGGAAATCGAAGAAGAACGCCGCAAAAGCGATGTGCTGTTGCGCAATATCCTGCCCGACGAAGTCGCGGAGGAACTCAAAACACGCGGCTATGCCACCCCGCACAACTACGAGTCAGCGACGGTGCTCTTCACCGATTTTGTCAATTTTACCAGCCTGTCCACCAAATTAACGCCAAAAGAACTCATCGACGAACTGGACACCTGTTTTCTGGCTTTCGATGAAATCTGTGAACGGCACGGCCTCGAAAAAATCAAAACCATCGGCGACGCCTATATGTGCGCCGGCGGCTTGCCCATCCCCAATGAAACCCACGCAGGCGATGCCGTTCGCGCAGCCCTAGACATGTGCGCATGGCTGGAAAAGCGCAATGCAGACAACGCCAATGCGGTTTTTCGTTACATGCGGGTAGGTATTCACACCGGGCCAGTGGTAGCAGGAGTGATCGGAAAAAACAAATTTGCCTACGATATCTGGGGCGACGCTGTCAACCTCGCCGCCCGTCTCGAAGAACTGGGAGAGCCCAACCGGGTAAATATTTCAGCAGAAACAGCGAAGGCCGTCAAAGGATCGTTTGAAATTATCCACAGGGGTGAAAAAGAGGTACACAACAAGGGGTTGGTGAACATGTATTTCGTGGAGCCCAAAAAGAATTGAGCACCCGCGTTCAACGCACCGATCAGTTACATCAACCCTTATCAACCTTTATCAACCCTCATCAACCGTGACCATCAAATTGAATGCAACAAATACTTGATTGCTCCCGACAGATAACAGCAAGCCTGGCGCTGGCGCTGTGTGTGCTCTCCTGTGCGCGGCAGGGCGCCCCAACAGGCGGGCCCAAGGACCTGACGCCGCCGAAACTGGATTCGATTGCCAGTACGCCGAATTTTACCACCCGTTTTGACAAAAAACGCATCGAGTTGCGCTTCGACGAGTGGATTGTCCTCGAAGACGCTGTCAATCAGGTGATTATCTCTCCCCCGTTGAACAAACGCCCCAAAATCACCCTCAAAGGAAAAATGGTGGTCGTGGAACTGCCCGAAGAAGAAGTGTTGCGTGAAAACACCACCTACACCATCAATTTCGGCAAGGCTGTGAAAGACCTGCACGAAAGCAATGCCGCCACCAACCTGCGTTTTATTTTCTCTACCGGCGATTTTATCGATAGCCTTTCGGTCGCTGGCAGCGTCGTGGATGCTTTCAGCGGCGATCAGGTGGACAATATTACCGTGATGCTGTACGATATTTTTACAGACAGTGTCGCCCGGAAAGAACGTCCCTATTATTTTTCCAGAACGGATAAATCGGGGCAGTTTACCCTGGAAAATTTGAAAGAAGGCACCTACAAAGCGGTGGCCATTGAAGACACCGACCAAAACCTGAAGTGGAGTGGCGAAGGCGAACGCATCGCTTTTATGGATTCTTTGCTGACGGTCGGCGATTCACAAAAGCAAATCCTGCAACTCCGCATATTTAAGGAGCAACCGCGTTTCAGGCTGTTCGACCGGAATGCGAACCGCTATGGACTCGCCAAACTGGTGTACACCTCGGCGCCGGATTCGGTGCAGTTGCGCGTGGAACAACCGGGCCTGCGTTTTTTAACGGAAAAATCGGCGGATACCCTGCTGGTCTGGTATGATTTGCCGGACAGCACCGCCTGGCAATTGTTTGCCAATGCCGATACGGTGCCCGTAAAAGCATTGAACCGCACCGATTTTTTGAAAAAAAACCGCATCCTGTTTGCAGATGACATACCGGTTGGCGGCGGCAATTCGCGGGGCGATAAGCTGCGCCGCGGACAAGCGCCCGCAGCGCCGCCGGTCAGCACCACACCACCACCCAAAACGGTGGTGCAAACACAGTCCAAACCCGCCGGACTGATGTGGAAAACCCCGATGGCAGCTTTCGATACCAGTCGCTGGCAATTGACGGTGGACAGTACGCGCAACTACAATTTTACCGTAAGCAAAGACTCCACGGCGCCGCGCCGGCTGCTGCTCGACGTGCGCTGGCTGCCCGGGAAATCCTACAGCCTCGTGTTGTTACCCGGGGCGGTCACGGATTTTTACGGCGTCAGCAATACAGATACGATACAACGTGTTTTCAGTATTCCAACAGACAAACAACTCGGCGGGCTGAACCTCAACATAGAAGAACTGAAACCCGGCAAAAAATATGTCGTGCAATTGCTCAACGGGACCGTTGTCGATGTGGAACGCAGTTTTTTGGCAGAAACGGCGGCTAAAAAAATCGTATTCAGCGGCCTGCCTACGGCGACGTACAGCGTCGTTTTGATCGAAGACGAAAACGGCAACGGCCGCTGGGATACGGGGAATTATTTCGGACACCTGCAACCGGAACGCATTTTTACCAAAAAACTGGAAGCCCTGCGCGCCAATTGGGAGGTAGAGGCTACGATAAGGGCGATTTCTTCTGCTGCGGAGAAAAAACTGAAACAGTGATTTTACCACATAGACACATAGGGCTTACACATAGTTCACATAGTTGCAGTTTCGTTTATTCTATGTGAACTATGTGTAAGCCCTATGTGTCTATGTGGTAAAAAAATAAATATGCGGCAAAAAATCCGTGTTCCATCATCTACTGCACCATTGGTTTCATCACCGAAATCACAGAGATTGACGATAATAGCCTACTCTTTACGGTTCATTTTTAACCGAATACCCTTGTAAAGATTCTGATTCATTACTTTTGCGACCGCAGTAGCGAAACAAAGCGGCGATCGTGGCGTTTATCGCTCTTTAGTTCAGCAATTACCACATCAACCACACCTTTTATCCAAACATAGAAAATGGCACAATTCAATTCGGACGTAGCAGCGGTAGATGCACTCGCACAGGCATACAAAGATCTTTCAGCAGAAATAGGTAAAGTCATTGTCGGGCAGGAAGATGTGGTGAGAGCCGTGATCATTTCTCTTTTTTCCAATGGCCACGCATTGCTGGTGGGCGTACCCGGCCTGGCTAAAACCTTGCTGGTCAGCACCATCTCCGAAGTGCTCGACCTCGATTTCAAACGTATCCAGTTTACGCCCGACCTGATGCCTTCGGACATTACGGGCAACGAAATCCTTGACGAAGACCGGCGTTTCCGTTTTACACGCGGCCCTATTTTCGCCAATATCGTTCTGGCCGACGAGATCAACCGTACGCCGCCCAAAACGCAGGCGGCCCTGCTGGAAGCGATGCAGGAGCGCTCGGTTACTGTGAGCGGCGTGCGCCACGCACTGCCCGCGCCGTTTTTTGTACTGGCTACCCAGAACCCCATCGAACAGGAAGGCACCTACCCGCTCCCGGAAGCGCAGCTCGACCGTTTTATGTTCAATATCCCGCTCACCTATCCTTCCTACGAACAGGAAGTGGACGTGGTGAAAAGAACCACGATGTCGACGCAGGCAACACTCAACCATATCCTGAGCGCGGAACAGATCATGGAATTCCAGCAACTGATCCGGAAAATACCCGTAAGCGACCATGTTTTGGAATACGCGGTCGGCCTGGCCTCCAAAACCCGCCCGAACACCCCGCGCGCTACCAAGGAAGCCAACAGTTACCTCGGCTGGGGAGCCGGCCCGCGCGCCAGCCAATACCTCACATTGGGCGCCAAATGCCACGCCGCCATTCGCGGAAAATACTCCCCCGATATCGAAGACGTGCAGGCTATTGCCAACCTGGTGCTGCGCCACCGCATCGTGCGGAACTACAAAGCGGAAGCGGAAGGGGTGACAGAAGAGAATATCATCGAGGCGATGCTGTAGGGTGTTGTTGAACAGGATTTGTTGGATTGAAAACTGGAAAAAAATACTTCACCTTGTTATTTGGATGCCTCATGCTGGTGTCCGTTGCTACTGCACAGGATTGTGGTTGTTGCCCGCGGTTTGCCGAAGCACAATTGCTGATCGGTAAACATCTGTATGAGGACGCTATCGCCAAACTGGAGGAAGCCAGGCGATTTTCGGATGCCGGCGAAAAATGCCCGGACATTTCCCTATTGGTTGTAAAAACGCACCAGGCCATTCAACAACGCGATGTCAAAGACCCTTCTGCCGCTGCCTTTTTAGTGAAAATATCCGGCGGAACTTTTCTTATGGGCGATTATTCCGGCGAAGGCTGGCCTAATGCCAAACCCGCACACCAGGTTACTGTAGACGATTATTATCTTTCCAGGTACGAAGTTTCCGGTGAAGAATTTGATGCTTTTTGTGATGCTACGCATCGCAAAAAGCCATCTCATCCCCTCGTCAAGGGCGACTGGGGGCGTGGAAAAAAACCGGCGTTTTTAGTGGATTGGTATGATGCCATCGAATACTGCAACTGGTTCAGCGGCCTTCAGGGTTTACAGCCGGTTTATACCATCGATAGCACAATAGCCGATCCTAACAATAAAAATTCGAGTGACAAAAAAAGATGGACGGTCCTGCCCGATTGGAGCGCTAACGGTTACCGTTTGCCCACAGAAGCAGAATGGGAATTTGCTGCGCGCGCTACACTCGTTTCCGGTAAAGCGCAGGGTGGTGGCAACGTGCGCTTCGCTAATGGCCGCGATCTGCTGGATCCTTCGGAAGTAAACTTTGATGCCCGGCCGGACTATCTTGCGCCCCATTCGGTGGCTGGTAAATATCGAGCGGAGCCGGTGAACGTAGATGAATTATCAACGAATATATTAGGACTGAAAAACATGGGTGGCAATGCGGAAGAATGGTGCTGGGATTGGTACGATTACCATTATTCCAAAGACGATGAAGGCGCCCACAATCCCCGGGGGAGTACCTCGGGAGCATACCGTGTGCAACGTGGGGGGAATTGGGGTAATACAGCAAGTAGTAGCCGGGGATTCAATCGCTCCTATGCTTGTCCTTATGACTATAACCACGATAGCATCTACTCCGGTTTTCGGCTCGCCCGGCGGATGTAGATTTTTTTGAACAGGATTTACTAGATTCTAAAGGATTTTACAAGATTCTCAGGCTTCCCGAGCCGCTCGAATCCTGTAAAATCCTTTTTTTATTCCTTTCAATCCTGGTTCAAACTGGT
>JADLCC010000365.1 GCA_020847425.1 Saprospiraceae bacterium | reverse complement strand
GGGGCTGCACAGCATGAAAAATCAATAAGATTGGATTGGCATGCTGCAACGCAGTCATTAAATGAAGGCTGGGATATTGAACACAGTATAGATGGTGTTTCATGGGCGCGAATCGGCTGGGTTCAGGGCGATGGTAACTCATCAATATCAAAACAATATCATTTTATTCACCAATACCCTAAATCCGGCCATAATTATTACCGTATCCGGCAAAATGATTTTGAAGGCAATTATGTATATTCAAGGATGGTTATGGTGAATTTGGAAAACCAGGCAGTTGTAAAAATATTTCCAACTTTGACAACAGGGATTATTTATTTTGAAGGTAATCCTGAATATATCGAAGAAGTTAAGGTTTTTGACCCATTTAGAGGTTTTTCATATGATGCTCATCGAATCAACCACATCGATATCAGCGATCAACCGCCAGGTTTATATGTGGTGCAAATACTCAAAGCGGGTAAATGGACTTCGACTTGGGTGGTCAAACAATAAAAAAGACGTAGGTCGGAGATAGTGCGGTGGTACTGCGCCTGGGTTTGTCAAAAAGAGCAGAAAACCCTGCTGCGGCGAAAATGAATTATCACGCAAAACGTTGGCCGCAGGTCGGAGACACTGCGGCGGCATTGCGCTTGGGCGAAGTGGTGCGGTGTGGAAGACCTGACGAGGCAGGTAACTTTTTGTCTTGCGGAATTTCTTTATCGGCGTCCGTTGAAATAGATGGCGCAACTGACGTCATATTTTCTACTTACGCTTTGATCAGCCGTAGTACTTGCCCGCTGCTCACGACACGCATGTAGTACACCCCCGAAGGGTGAGCCGACATATCTACTTGACCGTCATTTTGAACCTTGATTGCAACGGTTTGTCCAACACTATTCATCAGTGTAAAGGCTTCGGTCTCTGTATTTTCTACGCCAAGAATGCTAAAAATACCATTGCTTGGATTGGGAAAAATACTAACCTCATTTTTTCCAGTTCCATTAATAAAGACGATTTTTGAGTACTCAAATTGCCCGTCAAAATCAATTTGTTTAAGCCGGTAATAATTAATTCCTGCATTCAGGTTTCTGTCTTGAAATTGATATGCATTTATTTTATTTTTCATTACCAGCCCTTCAACAAAACCGATTATTAACCAATCTTTGCCAGAAGTTGATTTTTGAACTTCAAATCCCATGTTATTCAATTCGTCTGCTGTTGTCCACTCTAATTGCACTTCACCGCTTAGAACAGCTCCCTTAAATTCAATTAAATTAATT
Source organism: Saprospiraceae bacterium (assembly GCA_020847425.1). Lineage (GTDB taxonomy): Bacteria > Bacteroidota > Bacteroidia > Chitinophagales > Saprospiraceae > M3007. The sequence goes on along the minus strand of JADLCC010000365.1, from coordinate 4,983 downwards.
GGTAAAGGGCCTTGAATACATCCAAGGGCGCAAAGACAAATTTCTACTCCATTGCTTGGATTACCGTCACTACATGCTGGATGATTAGGAATATGGTCCCACATTCCTGTTGAGTTATTAAATACATCATCCGTACAATATATTCCATCATCTTGAAATGGGGTTGCACATTGCGCAAAAGCGCTTATATGAGAGAATAAAATTAAAAAAAAGCACATAAATACTTTGGTTAAGTAACTTCCTATTGGCTTCATGTAGCAAGTGCGCTGAAAAATAATTGGGAAAATTTTACTTCATCCGGCATTTATTTGAGGCTACAATAATGAGGCCACAATAATAATGATTTGTTTCAAATCCCAAATCGTTTCGCGGACTTTTTTTTCTAACCCCTACCTCAATTTTTCTCCCTATCCAATAAAAAAATATGTGTTTGCTGAGCAACTCACTGACAGGCGGCCCTCACCGCCTGCACCTTTGTCCCAACAAAACACATATATAATGAATAAGAGATCAAAAGTACCCGTAGTTGCCGTGTTCGTTGCATTGTTTGCCACTGCAATAAGCGCCCAGCGAAATATCCTGAAAATTACCCCGCTGCCTATCCTCTGCAAACCCGCTTTCCAGTACGAGCGCAAAATCGTCGGAAATTCCAGCGTCGAAGTGGAGTGGCAACACTGGGATGTAAGGCGCAAAAAGGGAAACAATTGTTTCCTGCGGGGCCTGTTATACACCTCCTCTTCTTCTGAGGTTATTCAGGTAAAAGGAAACAGGATGGTCGTTTTGCCATCGGCCTAGGTTTTTAAACACTTTTCTTCCTTACTTTGCGCGCTTAATCACCACACTGAAAAAAGCGCCATGAACAGCAGGTTTCGCTCCTTTTCACTCTTTTTCCTCTTGTTTTTGCCGGGCGGAATGGCTCTCGCCCAGTGCGATCCTTTTTTCCTGCAAGCCCTGAGCCTGCGCCCGGCAAATTATGACATCCATGTGACGCTGGACGATCAGCGCCACACCATCGACGCTACGCAAACCATTCGTTTTACCAATACCTCCCCCGAACCCGTTCGTGAACTGCGGATGTACATGTACCTCAATGCTTTTAAAAATACGCAGTCTACTTTTTTGAGGGGAACAGCGCAGATTTTCGGGCAGGGCTATACGCAACGGAAACAGGAGGAGTGGGGTTGGATCGAGGTCGAAAAAATAGGACGCGAAGGCGGCGGCGACCTGAGCGGTAACATGCGCTACGTTCAGTTGGACGACAACAATCCTGCCGACCAGTCGGTACTCGAAGTGGCGCTCGATAAACCCATACTACCGGGCGAAACGGCCGTTTTTAACCTGAAATGGCGCGCCCAAATGCCCAAAACCATTGCACGCGCCGGACACAGCAAGGATTTTTACCTGTTCTGCCACTGGTTTCCGCAACTGGGCGTTTGGGAGCTAAACAAGTCGGGGAAGTGGGACTGGAACTGCCACCAGTTTTTCCGTTCCACGGAGTTTTACGCCGATTTTGGCGTCTATGATGTACACATCACCACTGCCGACAAGTTTGTTGTGGGCGCTTCGGGCTGCCTGGTCGGCGAGAAAAGCAACGGCAACGGCACCACGACCCGGCATTACCACGTGGAAGATGTGATTGATTTTGCGTGGTCGGTCTATCCCGGATTTACAGTGCTGGAAGACCGCTGGAAAGCGGTGCAGATCCGCCTGCTCATCCCGCCGGAACACGCCAAACTGGGGCCGCGTTACCTGCATGCGCTGAAATTTGCCTTGGCTTATCTGGATCAGCATGTCGGAAAGTACCCCTATGCGAGTATCACTGTGGTAGACCCGCCGTTCCACGGACTGCGTTCCGGTCTGATGGAATACCCGACTTTGATTACCACGGGTACTTTTTACGGAATGCCTGAAAATATTCGGGTCACGGAATCGCTTGTGGTGCATGAGTTTGTGCATCAATACTTTATGGGCATGGTGGCTTCCAATGAGAAAGAAGAAGCCTGGCTCGATGAGGGTTTTGTCACCTATTTTGAAGACCGCATCATCGACGCGGCGTATGGCGAAAAACAATCGTTGGTGGATGTGTTCGGTTATCGGTTCGACAACCGGGAACTGACACGGCTGGAATACACTACCATGGCCAATCCGCGGGAAGGCACTGTGGCGCGCCCGGGCTGGAATTTTTCGGACTCTAATTTTAAAGCGCTGATTTACAGCAAAACGGCTACCACACTGCGCACGGTGCAGGAATTGGTCGGCGAGCCCGCCATGGATCGCATCATCATGGCCTATTTTGAAAAGTGGAAATTCAGGCACCCGAAAGGCGCCGATTTTATGGCCGTTTTGCAGGAAGAATTGATGCGTGGGCAGGATTCGGTTTTTGCCCAAAACGTGTATAACCTGGTGCAAACGAGCATCTATCATGCGGTCGTGCTGGATTACGCGGTAGTTCGGATCACCAATGAGGAATTGCCCGCAACGCAGGGTGTTTTTGGAAACAGCGCAGCAGCATTAACGTACCAGGATGGCAGCGGCAGCGGCACGGCGTTATCTAAAGTGGAAGTGCAGCGCAAAGGCGACTGGGTGTTTCCGGTGGAGTTGCTGGTGACGTTTGAAGACGGAACCGCTCAAACCCTGCATTGGTCAGGTGTGGAAGGTGCAAAGGTTTTTGAGTTCAGGGGCGGCCCGAAAGTGATCTCGGCGCAGATCGATCCGCAGCATAAAATCGGCCTGGATGTCGACTGGAACAACAACAGTATGACGCTTCAGCCGGAAACGGCTCCGCTTTGGAAATATGCCGCTAAGACGATTTTTTGGGTGGAGAATTTGATGCAGACGATGAGTTTTCTGATGTAATGATGAATGATAAACGATGAATGATGAATATGCGTAACGTATTTATACAGGCTTTTACAATCGGAATACGCCAGTGGCGCATTGCTGCTATCGTTTATGTGATACAGTTGTGCCTGGCGCTGACGGTGGGCATGGAGGTACACAATGTTTTGGCATCTTCCATCGGTAATTCGCTGAAAATCAATAAGTTACTTAGTAATTATGACCATACCGTGCTGACCGATTTTTTGAAAGTACACGGCGCATCCATTACACCTTTGATTGGTCAGGTGCGCTGGCTGCTGCTGGTGTGGCTGCTTTTTTCTGTGTTTATAGATGCCGGTTTGCTGGTTTGTGCCGCTCGGCCTGAACAGGCGACAGGGCGGAATTTCTGGCAGGCCGGTGCGCAATATTTTTTCCAGTTTTTAAAAACAAGCCTGTTTTTTTTGCTGCTGGTCCTCGTTTGGACGGTGCTAGTCTTCCTTCCGATCGCCTTGTTTTTAGAGCCTTCCTTACAATATTTCCCTTCTGAAAAATACTCGGTCTGGCTGGTGCTGGTGCTCCTGTCGTTGTACCTGCTGGGTTTGGCCAAGTTGTACATCTGGTCGGTTCTGAGCCGGCTCGATCAAATATCAACCGGCACTTCCGTTTTTGCCAGTCTTGGAAATGCCCGGCGTGCCTTCTGGAAACAAAAATGGGCACTGCTGGGCTTTGTGTTGGGCTTTGTGGCGCTGCAATTCCTGTTGCTGGTCGTTTACTGGCAATTGGAGGCGTTCGGCGGCATGACGTCGGCGGCCTTGATCTTCTTGTATTTTATTGTGCAGCAGGCTTTTGTGTTTTTCAGGATTCAGATCCGACAAATGATGTACGCCGGGATGGCCTGTATTCATACTTAAAAAAAGCGTGGTATGATTCAAAACCAGTGGTTGGAAATGGCACTATACCCGGGTTGTGTGCAAGGTTTTTTTCTGAGTTATCTCTTGTGGAAAAAGAAAGAAGCCAATCGAGCGGCGATCATGTATTTCAATGCATTGTTGCTGACGATATCTACACTGATGTTATTACGCGTTACTTACCAGCCTTCCTTTTTTAAAACTTTTGCTGAAATCATCTTGTTGCCCGATGTCATTTTATTTTTGACAGGGCCATTTTTGTACTTGTTTACCAGGGCATTGCTGCGATTGGAACCACTGGTACGCTTGCAGTTGTATGCACATTTTATCCCTGCGGCGGTGCATGTTTTGGTGGTGAATACTTTTATGGGCCTGCATCTGAAAGGACTGTTGCACTACCTGAATACGCCGCAGTTGATCCTGGGTTTCCACCTGATAGAACTGGCCGCCATAATGAGCCTGGGAATTTACCTGGGTTACAGTCTGCATACTTACTTGCGGTACCGAAAAGCCTTTTATGAAAAATATACGATGCCATTGGTGAGCGACTTTTTGCGCACTATACTGATCGTATGTTTTGTGCTCCAGGGGTTTTGGCTTGCCGGGTTTATTGTAAAAGTTGCAAACCGGCAACCAGATTACTCCATGTATACTTTATTCTGGGTATTGCTGGTAGCGGCAATCTATTTTCTGGCGTATAAAATATGGTCTACACCGGCCATTCTGGAATTACCACCTGTGCTTACTGAAGATTCCCCGGCACTTTCCAGCGAACCGGTTCCGGAATCGGATATCAGGGCTTTGGAAGTATATATGGACGCCTTCAAACCATACCTGGACCCGGAAATTAAAATAGGCGACCTGGCGGAATCGATGCAAATGCCCAAGCATCAGTTGTCCAGAATCATTAATCAGGGGTTTCAGCGGAATTTTTTTGATTTTATCAACGGGTACCGGGTACGGGCATTCATCAGAGCCCGCAAGGCTCCCGGTCAACAGCATATGAATACGCTTAAATTGGCGTTTGAAACAGGTTTTAATTCAAAATCGGCATTTAATCGCGCCTTTTTGAAAGAAACAGGAAAAAACCCGAGGGATTATTTCCACACTACTTGACATTTTGGGCCTGGGTGAAAAACCGGTACGCTGGAACGCTGTTCCGGCTTCGGAAGTGGCCAGCATTGCCGAAACAGCGTTCCAGCGTACAAAAATGTCCAGTAGTGTGGATTCGCAGCGATGCTACCAACAGTGGATG
>JADLCC010000364.1 GCA_020847425.1 Saprospiraceae bacterium | reverse complement strand
CCGTTCTGCTTGGCCCGGCGCCTTCCGCGCAGAGTTATTTGCTGGCTGATAAAATTATTGAAACAGCATTGCAACTGGGTGTGGACGGCATACATCCGGGCTACGGTTTTTTGAGCGAAAACGCCGGATTTGCACGTAAAGTAGCAGCGTCGGGCATCACTTTTATCGGCCCCGATCCGCATAGTATCGAAATGATGGGCAGCAAACTGGCGGCCAAAGAAGCCGCCAAAAAATTCAATGTCCCCATGGTGCCGGGCATCGAGCAAGCAATTACCGACACCGAAATGGCCAAAGAAATCGGCCGCAGGGTAGGGTATCCTATTTTGATTAAAGCCTCTGCCGGCGGTGGTGGCAAAGGGATGCGCATAGTGGAGCGCGAAGAAGACACCAAAGAGCAAATGGAACGCGCCATTTCAGAGGCGGTTTCCGCATTTGGCGACGGCGCCGTATTCATAGAAAAATATGTAACAGGCCCACGACACGTGGAAATACAGGTGATGGGCGACCGCCACGGCAATATCGTTTATCTTTTTGAACGCGAATGTTCCATCCAGCGCAGGCACCAAAAGGTGGTGGAGGAAGCGCCCAGTGCTATCCTGAGCCCCGAAATGCGGCAGGCTATGGGTGAAGCGGCCGTCCGCGTGGCCAAAGCATGCGATTACGTGGGCGCCGGCACCGTAGAATTCCTGGTCGACGAAAACCGCGACTTCTATTTCCTGGAAATGAACACCCGATTACAGGTGGAACACCCGGTGACGGAGAAGATTACCGGACTCGATCTGGTAGAGCTTCAAATCAGGGTTGCCAGGGGCGAAAAACTGCCCTTCGCACAGGAAGATTTGAAAATCAACGGCCACGCACTCGAATTGCGCGTTTATGCCGAAGACCCGCTCAACAATTTCCTTCCGAGCGTAGGCACATTGTCCACCTATACCTTGCCGGAAGGCCCGGGCATACGTGTCGACGGCGGCTATACCGAAGGTATGGAGGTGCCGATTTACTACGACCCCATGCTGGCAAAATTAGTTGTGCATGCCGCTACACGTTCGGAGGCCATTCAAAAAATGAAAGAGGCGATTGCTGCGTACGATGTTAAGGGGGTGGCTACCACGCTGTCGTTCGGCCAGTTCGTAATGGACCATCCGGCTTTTGTTTCCGGCGATTTCGACACTCACTTCGTACAACATTATTACACACCGGAAAAACTGGTAGACAGCCAAAAAGATGCCGCTTCCGTGGCCGCCTTACTGGCATTGCGGCTTTACCTGGAACACAAAGACCAACTTCAAGTGGCGGATTCCACGGCCTCCAATTGGCGGCAACGTGCAAAATCATAAAGCATGATCGAACAGACACCCTTACAACTCAACGGCGACTTTACTTATGCGCTCGATACGTTGGAAAAAACCGGCCAAAGCCTTTTTATTACGGGTAAAGCCGGTACGGGGAAAAGCACGCTGCTGCAACTTTTTCGCAACACCACTAAAAAAAAGGTAGCCGTGCTGGCGCCCACTGGCGTGGCTGCGCTGAATGTGCAGGGGCAAACGATCCATTCTTTTTTCCGGTTTCCGCCGCGCATTATTACGCCGTCTGAAAGTTCGCGCCGGGAAACCCGCAAGGATTTATTGCGCCTCTATAAAAACCTGGAAGTGCTCATCATCGATGAAATTTCTATGGTGCGCGCAGATATGCTGGATGGAATGGACAAATTTCTTCGGGTCAACCGGGAGAAATACGAACCCTTCGGTGGTGTGCAGGTGGTATTTTTCGGCGATTTGTTTCAGTTGCCGCCCGTGGTTACAAGAGACCCTGTGGAGGCATCGTATTTTACAGACTACTACGAGTCACCTTATTTCTTTTCTGCTAAAATATTCCAGGAGCCTGATTTTCAATTAGATATGCTCGAACTCGGGAAAGTGTACCGCCAGGAGTCGCGGCATTTTCTGCGTTTGCTGGAGGCTGTGCGCGTCAATGAAATCGACTACGACGACCTCGAAGACCTGAATGAGCGACACCAGCCGCATTTCAACGAAATGGATGGTTATATCACGCTCTGCGCCCGAAATGCTACTGCGGACCGCATCAACCAGCGGGAACTTTTGCAACTCGACGCACCGGAATTTGAATTTCTCGCAACCGTAAAAGGGCAGTTCGATCCGGGATTGTACCCGACGGAAGCAGCACTGCGCTTGCGAAAAGGCGCTCAGGTGATGTTTGTGCGCAATGACATGGAAGAGCGGCAGTTTGTAAACGGCACTATCGGCAAAATCATTCAGATCAGCCAGGATACCATTCTGGTAGAAACGGAAGAATTCGACGGCAAAAAACGCCGGATCGAAGTGCCGAAAATTGAATGGGAAATCATCCGCTACCGCGCTACGGCAACCGGCAGCATCGAAACGGAAGTGGCAGGCTCTTTCACGCAGTACCCGCTGAAACTGGCCTGGGCCATCACGATCCACAAAAGCCAGGGCAAAACGTTCGACAAGGTTTTGATCGATCTCGGCGGCGGCGCCTTCGAACACGGTCAACTGTATGTGGCACTCAGCCGCTGCCGCACCCTGGAAGGTATTGTGCTGCGCCAGCCGATTCGCACGCAGGATATTATTACGGATGAAAGGGTGATTGCGTTTTATGCGGAAAAATTCAGGGGGTGATGATTCATTGGATTTTTAACTCTCGTAGAGTGATGGAACACAGATGACACAGATTAGACACAGATTTTTTCTACGTAGAGCATATTATAACATCAACGCACATTAATCAGTAAAATCTGTGTCTAATCTGTGTCATCTGTGTTCCATTTATCCCCCTCCCTTGCTATTGGCCTTTTTTATCCCCCAAGCCATCAACCCGATAAAAAACACCAGTCCTCCAAACAGCATCAGGTAATTGATCCGATCCCTGAACACCGCCAGAAAAACGATCGCCACCAAAAAAACGGTAGGCACCTCGTTCAGCGCACGGTAATGAATGTGGGTAAATGAAGAGGTTCCTGCTTCCAGTTGCTTAATATGACCTTTCAGGTAATGCGTGTAACCGGTAAGTAAAAGCAGGAAAAAGAGTTTGAGTTGCATCCAGCCCTGACTCAGCCAGACCGGCTGAATAAAAAGCATCATCACGCCGAACGACCAGGTAATCACCACTGCCGGTTTCAGAATGATGTTGTACGATTTCCACTCCATGATCACGTACTGCTCTTTCAGAATGCTGCGATCCGGTTCCTGCCGGTCGAATGCCATAGCGTGGTTTACCATGATGCGCACGAGGTAAAACATGCCCGCCATCCAGGAGACCATCCCGACGAGGTGAAGTGATTTGGCAACACTGTACCAATTGGCAATTTCCATATTGTTTGGCCGGATGGATTCAATGTTCCGGCCGGTAAAAGTAGAAAAAAAACGGCGCACAGGACATCCCTGTACGCCGCTCGATATTTCTAACAAATTGATTATCAATAAGAAAATTTATTTAATGATCGCAATATTCAGGCCCACCATAAGTCGGGCAGGCGTATTGGCGAAATGGTATTTATCGCCGAAGAACGTAATGTGGTCACCCTGGTTGCTGAAGTTGCCTTCATACCGGATATCGGCGGAGAAACGGCCCGTACCGATGTTCAAACCGGCCTGCCAGCCCCAGGTCATTTGTTTGAAACGGGCTTCATAGCCGTCAAAATCGGATAGTTCGGAAGTGCTGTTGAGGAAATAATGCCCAACAGGACCGCCATGCAGTCGAAACGGACCCATTTTGAAACCTACCAATACGGGAATGTCGAGGTACTGGTATTTTTCATTTTTGACTACTTCGCCGACACTGCTTTCACCGATCTTGTAATCCGTTTTATTGGAATTAAACATGACCTCGGGTTGCAGGAAGATTTTATTACCGAAGCGGAAATAGGCGCCGAATTGCGTGCCGAATTTGAATTTATCAACCCCGAAGTTCAGGGAAGTATCGCCGGTGCCTAATATGATATCTTTAGGTTTGTTCACCTGCGAATTTAAGCCACCTTTCAGGCCGAAAGAAAAAAACTGCGCCTGCGCAACATGGCCGAATAAGAGGAGGAAACTTGCCAAAAATAAGTTTTTCATACGAATAGGATGGATGTGTGTGTGATAATGATTTTGCATTGAAAACGGCATTCCGGTGGGAATTGGTACGCGGCGGTTGCTTTCCCGGGCACTTTTAACCCAATGGTAACAGAGCTGTGAAAATTATCAAAAACTTGCCGGCTAAAACGAACATTCAGTTGGGTTTTCTTTAACTATCCGTTCCAATAAAAATTTCTTGTGTCAAAGTATTTGTTTAAAAAGTAAAAGAAATTACTTTTGTGGGGTCTTTATTCAATTCCTGTTTATACTTAACCATTTAGCAAACAGCGAATTGCGCCAAAAACAAATAGTTTTATGAAAAAACAACCCGGACATCGCACCTATAATATCTCGGAAGCCGACTTGTATGTAACCTGTACGGAAGCCATTCGTGCAGCGCATCGCGACCTGGAATTTTTCAGCCAGTACGGTTATGGCCTGGAACGGCTCAAAGGATTCAAGTCGCTATGCGATCAGTTTCAAGCCCTGCCAGGTGATGACGAACTGGTCGGAGAACAGATGATCTGTACGGAAAAAAAGGATTTTGCCGGCGAAAAACTCAAAACGGCTATTCGCTCCCTGATGACCCGTGTTGCCATGAAATACCACGACCGGAGCGGCCGATACCGCAAATTCGGCACCTCGAAACTCGGCGATATGAGCGCACCGCAACTGTTGTTCTGCGGCCGCCGCGTTGCCAGGGTCGCCCGCCAACAGATTGATTTCCTTGCAGATGTGGGTGTTACGGAAAACATCATCCAGCGTGTACTCGATGCTTGTAGCGACTTTGAAACGGCCTTGAATATTCAACAGGACAAACTCCATGACCGCGATATCGGTGTGGAACGGCGT
>JADLCC010000363.1 GCA_020847425.1 Saprospiraceae bacterium | reverse complement strand
TATAACCATCCGTGGATACTTTTTTTACCTTGCGTGGCAGGTGAAATTTCAACTCGTACGAGCGGTTGCGCATCATCATACGCGCCATCGGTTCATCGGTATTGGAAAACATTTCTCCCATAAGTTCGGCGCCGCCATCTGTTTGTGGGTCAATGCTGCGGTCGAATATTTTGCCGCTCCAATACATCGCCGGCGTTCCACCGAGCATTTTCTGCATGTTGGCCATTTCGGGAAAATCCAGCACCTTGCTTTTTTTGATTACTGAATCCTGCTGAATTTCTTCAATTGCTTCCAGCGTTTCCCAGAATTGGTACAAACTGTCGAGGTGACTGAAGGCATACTGGAAACGGAATTTTACGCCTTTTTCCATCTTCAACTGAATCTGAAAATTTTTCAGCACTTCCGGATATGGCATCATTTTCTGGATCGAATCCGGCAAATTGGTCAGGTAAATCATCGTGTCCATTGGCCGGGGCGCTTGACCGATTGCAACGAGCGAGTCATTTGTTTTTTGCTGGGCGCGTTGAATCATATTGGCCATCGGACCGGAGCCCATGGTGACCGTCAGTTCGTAACGGCCAGACTGGTCTTTGTTCAGCCAGATCTCTTCCAGGATGTCGAAACAGCCGGTGAGGGAAAGGGTGCAAAGGAGAAAAAAAGTGTGAAGAATAGTTTTCATGGTCGGCAATTCTTTTTCAATTATACATTCTACTTTTTCCGCTTTCTAAAAATCACAACCAGCGCAACCACCATACAAACTGCGAAAGCCAGTGAAGTATAAAAAACGATGCCCGGTCCGGGTGTTACGACAGATGTTTCCATAAGAAGGGTTGATTTTATGTGCAAAACATGAGAAATCCCGAATTTTTCGCCGCATATGGTTACCCACGCCCCCTTGTCATCCTGTCGGGAACTGTCCGCTCTACGAGGGAAATTTTAGTGAAAACCTTCCGTAGAGTGGACAGTTCCCGACAGGATGACAAGGGTGCATGGGTAACCATATGCGGCAAAAGACATTATTCGAACAATTTAGGAATACTAAAAAATTCGGGGTGACTCCTGTTGGAGGTAACGCGAATGCTTACACTTCCGGCCGCATTTGCGGGAAGAACAGCACTTCCTGGATACTCGTCTGGCCCGTAAACAACATGGCCAGGCGGTCGATACCGAAACCGATACCTGCCGTGGGCGGCATGCCGTATTCGAGGGAACGCAGGAAATCTTCATCCATGGCCATCGCCTCTTCGTCGCCGCGGGCGGCCAGGGCCAGTTGCTCTTCAAAACGCTCGCGCTGATCGATCGGGTCGTTCAACTCGGAGTAGGCATTAGCCACTTCCTTGCCATTGACAAACAACTCGAAGCGCTCTACCAGACCAGGTTTGCTGCGGTGTTTTTTGGTCAGCGGCGACATTTCTACGGGGTAATCAATCAGGAAAGTCGGCTGGATCAGCAGGCTTTCCACTTTTTCGCCAAAAATTTCGTCGATCAGTTTGGCTTTGCCCATGGAAGCGTCGATTTCGATGTGCACTTTTTTGCAGTATGCACGCAATTCGGCTTCGTCGGCCGTTTCCACATTGATACCTGTGTATTCCTGGATAGCGTCAAACATCGTCAGGCGGCGGTAAGGACCGGCAAACTCGATGGTATGCTCTCCCGCCTGCGCCGTTGAAGCCCCTTCCGGATGTATAGCGCGGGCTACCCTTTCCAGCATTTTTTCGGTCACGTCCATCATCCAGTTGTAGTCCTTGTAGGCTACATAAAAGTCCAGGGCTGTGAATTCCGGGTTGTGGGTGCGGTCCATGCCTTCGTTGCGGAACATTTTGGCGAATTCGTACACGCCGTCAAAACCCGCCACGATGAGGCGTTTGAGGTACAGTTCGTTGGCAATACGCAGATACAACTGCATATCCAGCGTATTGTGGTGTGTTTTGAAAGGCCGGGCTGCGGCGCCGCCGTGAATCGGTTGCAGGATCGGCGTTTCCACCTCCAGCAGGCCAAGTTCATCCAGGTAGGCCCGCATGGTTTTGATCAGTTTGCTGCGTTTGATGAATATCTGGCGGAATTCCGTGTTGACAGTGAGGTCGACATAACGCATCCGGTAGCGTTGTTCGGGGTCGGTAAACGCGTCGAAAACATTGCCATCGGCATCTTTTTTCACCACCGGCAAGGGGCGCAGCGCTTTGGACAGCAAGGTAAACGACTGTACGTGTACACTCACTTCGCCCGTTTTGGTGCGAAAAGCAAAACCTTTCACCCCGATATAATCGCCCAGGTCGAGCAGTTTTTTGATGACGGTATCGAACATCGGCGAGTTCTCATCACCGCCGTTGATTTCCTCCTTGCGCAGGTACAACTGGATACGGCCCGTGGTATCCTGCAAATTCATAAACATGGCTTTACCTGCTTCACGGGCTGCCATCACGCGACCGGCCAGGGAAACCTCCTTGTAGTTCAGCCGGTTTTTGGTACCGTCTTCCAGCACTTCTTCCTGGTAATTGGCGATAATGTCGTCGGCATAAGCCGTGACCTCAAACATCTCGGCAGGATATGGATCGATACCGAGTTCGCGGAGTTTTTGCAGCGATTCGCGGCGGAGGAGTTCTTGTTCAGTCATGAGTTGGTTATCGGTTATTAGTTATCGGTTATCTGGAGTGCTGAAGGTCAATCACTTCATTTTCAGTAACCCCAACTAATTTACCTTAGTAGTTATCTGTTATTAGTTATTGGTTATCAGTGTTGAAAATCAAGCATTTACAT
>JADLCC010000362.1 GCA_020847425.1 Saprospiraceae bacterium | reverse complement strand
ATCTTAAATGCTCAATGCCAGTCTGACGAGATAGAAGTTCGTTTGATCATTGAAACGGACGATTACGGTTATGAAACGTTTTGGTCGCTGGTACCTAATGGCAATTCTTGCAATCAACTCCCAGTGGCTACTGGCGGCAATACCAATCAAGTGGGTTGTAACGGGGGCGGTCAACAGGACGCGACAACTGCTTACGGATACAGCGATAACGCGACTTTAAATGTTGGTCCATGGTGCCTGAAAACTGATTCTTCCTATATATTCTATCATGTGGACGACTACGGTGACGGTGGCACAAAATTCACTATCATGATTGGCGAATACCCTGTCCATCAATTCAAAAGCACAGGCAATGGCGGTGAGTATAATTTTACGGTCACGTTGCCGCTTGCTTATAATGCCGCTCTATCCAAAATCAGCACCTACGGTTTCAATGACCTGAAACCCACTGCTGTACACGGACAGATTTTCAATATGGGCGCTTCAACAATTAATACTATCGATCTGGCGTACTCCATAAATGGGGCGGCTCCATTGACCGAGACGCTTACAAATTTGAATATCCAACCTTTCATTTCCGCACATTTCAGTCTTTCTAATTTGTGGACGCCTACAGATACCGGATTTTACAACCTTCGGGTGTGGTTGAGTAACGTCAATAGTAATCCGGACCTGAATACATCCAATGACACCCTCAGCAAAGCAGTTTATTTCAGAGGGGACAAACCAATCTTGATTGACCATTACCTGACGGATTCCGTCCTGATCAAAACCATCGGTGTTGCCGCAGACGGCTTGGATAAACCTCGCGACCTGGCTTTTGCACCTACACCTGCTCCCAATCTATGGGTAGTCAATAAAAAAACCGAGGCAAGTGGTGGTAGTACGGTCACTTATTTCGATGCAGGATTACCAACACAGGATGCACAGTTGAAAAAAGATCAGAACTCCTGGCATTTCATGTCTCTTCCAACAAGTATCGCATTCAGTTACAACGGAAATTTTGCCACTTCCCCCGGAGTGCTCGATGCTAATCATCAAAATGGTGCTTCACATTTTACAGGTCCGGCACTTTGGAGTAGCGATTGGTCGGTGTATGCCGAACCTTCAGGCGGCAATGGCAGCCACCTTGATATGTTGCACCAAAGCCCATTCAGCATGGGTGTTGAATGGGAAGAAGAAAATGTGTTTTGGGTAAACGACGGCTATAATGAAAACATCGTACGTTACGATTTTGACGAAGATCATGGCCCTGGCAATGACGATCACTCCGACGGCATCGTGCACCGCTATCCAGAAATACAAGTAAACAGAATAGACGATCATATTGCTAACCACCTGGCGCTCGACCGAGAAAATGGTCTGCTCTATATTGTAGACAATGGAAACAAGCGGGTGCTGCGTTTAGATATTCATTCCGGCACCCCGACCAGTGATCTGACACCTTATGCCGAGCCTTTACATGAATACAAAGCCATAACGGGAGCAGATTGGTCGGTTTATATTGATAGCCTCGACAAACCAAGTGGAATTGCGGTTATTGGTGATTATTTGTTGGTTTCGGACTACGGAACAGGAGAAATATTATTCTATGATCGGACAAGCGAAGAAGGTCTGGAATTAGGCCGATTCGATACCGGCCCTGCGGGTATCATGGGAATAGAAATAGGTCCGGATGGAAAAATCTGGTATGTGAATACCACGCAAAACAAGGTGTATCAATTAGACTATACACCATTCCTTGTGGCTACCAATGAACCGGATAACATGCCGATATTTTCCGTATCGCCCAATCCAACGGCAGCCGATTTTGAGGTCCGATTGGCAAGTGGGGAAAATAATTCAAATTACCGTTTGCGTGTGATGAATACTTTGAGCCAGCTGATATTGGACCAACCATTTTCATCCAATTCATCGGTTCGCGTTGATTTGTCCGGTCAGCCCGACGGATATTATCTTGTACAGGTTGCCGATCAAAAAGGCAGCCGTACGAAGCGTATTCTGTTGTCGCGCCGGCAGTAACTGTTCTAAATGCAAACAGGAGTTATTAAAAAGATATTACCTTGAACATGTCACACGCATTTCTTTTTATGAAACGCCTCTTGTTATCATTCCTGGTTTTTACGCAAAGTGGCTTGTTTGCTCAAAACCCTGCAACTGAGCAGCCTTGCCTTTTTGATGCTTTGAATCCACCGGCTACGTTGCGAGCGGCTGAAGCGCGAATCAGTGCGGCTGTCGCTCAATTAAAATCATCGAATGCTACTGAAAACAGCGACGACATCAGGCTTATCCCGGTAGTTGTACACGTCATTCACAATGGTGGTTCTGAAAACATCAGTAAAGCCCAAATCGAACGGCAAATTGAAATTCTAAACGAAGACTTCGGCAAACTACCCGGTACACCGGGTGATGGTGCGGGCGTAGATACCCGTGTCCGGTTCTGTCTGGCAAATACAGGTCCGCAAGGGCGCTGTACAGACGGGATCGTACGTTTGAAAACACCCTTGACTACGCACCAGCCTGTAGATAGAGCGTCCCTGAAAAACCTTTCGTTTTGGGATAACACCCGCTATTTGAATATGTATGTCGTAAAAACCATCAGCAACGGCGTGGGCGGTTATTCTTCGTTCCCTTATGCTCCACCTGAAGAAGACGGCCTCGTAGTACGGCATAATCTGTTTGGCGATAGCGGAACAGCAGCAGCAGCCGGAGGCCGGACGGCAACACACGAAATAGGTCATTGGTTGGGGTTATACCACACGTTTAATGGCGGCTGTGGTCAGGATACCTGTTCGGATGGCGACTACGTTTGCGATACGCCACCCGCAGCCAATCCTAATTTTACATGCAACCTTAACGTCAATTCATGTGGAAATGATAATCCAAATCTGCCCGATCAGGTGCGCAACTACATGGATTATACGCCCGATGATTGCAAAAGCATATTTACGCAAGGGCAAAAGGACCGGATTACGGCAACACTCGATTCGTTCCGTACACTTATCTGGACACCTGATAATGTAGTCGTCACCGGATGCGACAGCGCCTATATGGAGCCACCTGTTTGCCTTGTTGTAGCGGATTTCGTTACATTGACACCGCAGGTTTGTCTGGAAGGAATAGTTTATTTTATAGATCGTTCACTTAATAGCGCTACCTCCTGGCAGTGGTTGTTTCCCGGCGGTATGCCTGCTACTTCCACACTTCAAAATCCTACTATAACTTACGACACGTTAGGCACATTTTCAGTCACTCTGATCGCTACGAATGCCAACGGCAGCGATACGCTTTTTTTAGAAAATTATGTCCAGGTTACGGAACCAGGCATTGGCCAGTCCTTACCGTTTTCGGCTAATTTCGACGATGGGGTTTTTCCACCGACAGGTGCGGAGATATACAATCCAGACCTGGGCATTCAATGGGAGTTGGATTCGCTTGCGGCACACTCGCCGCCGTACGCTGCCCGTATCGACAATTTGGTGAACGTCAACTACGGCACCCGCGATGAAATCGTGCTGCCTTTTCTCGACCTGAGCACATCCAACCCCGATTCGGCGCTGTTGCTGACTTTTTGGTGGGCTTACGCACGCTCCGACCCGAATTATTCGGACGAATTGATCGTACAGATTTCCAAAGACTGTGGCGTAAACTATACCAACATCCTGACTAAATCGGGTAATGCGCTTGTGACTGGCCCTACTCAAACCACTCCCTTTATCCCGACAGCCGCACAATGGAGAAAAGCAACTGTCAACCTGTTTCAATACAGAACAGAGGAATATGTGAAAATCCGGTTTGTCAACGTAACGGATGGCGGTAACCGGCTGTACCTCGACGATATTCAAATCGATGGCGGCTTGGTGACGGGCACAGTTGAGCCGGAACGAGCCGCTTTCCCTGTTCGGATTTTTCCAAATCCCGCATTTGAACTTGTGCGGGTGCAGACAGAAGCCGGTTGGAATGAACCGATTCACATTCGAGTATTTGACACGCTGGGCAGATTGCTCCGCGATTATGGCCCCGATCCCGGCAAGACCCTCGACCTGGCAGGGCTTCCGGCAGGACTTATTTTTTTCAAAATCGAATCAGCCGGACAGGTAGTGACCCTTCGGCTGATTAAAGTAGAATAATGGACATGGAACAGTTTCCGAATTATCACCCGATGATTGTTCACTTTCCCATTGTGCTGCTGGTACTGGCGGTGCTGATGCAATTGGTCAGTTTTGGGGTGAAAAACAAAGGCTTTCACTATACCATACTGGTTTTTGCGGTGCTGGGCTACGCATCAGCCTATTTCGCCGCCGCTTGGCGACATCCGCAAATCGAACGGGAAATGGTGAGCGCGGCTGCCCAATTGATTTATGACGAGCACCAGTGGTATGCGCGCTGGTCGGTGTATCTGGGTGGCGCGGGGGCAGTGCTGAAAGGAGTGGAGCTGTATTTTCGGCAGCGGCTCTTTTTGGTGCTGCTGACTGCCCTAGCCCTGACCGGTGCGGCTGTTGCAGTTGGCATTTCGGGGCATCATGGGGCGCAGTTGGTACACATTCACGGGGTTGGGCCGAAAGGGAATTTTTTGAAAAAAATACCGGCCAACTCCAGCCAAGCGGTAGTTCATACGAACCCGAATGCCGTCGAGAACGACACCACTCCTAAAAGCATAAAAGCGATGACCGTCGGAAAAATTGGGGCTGTAACCGTGACCATTCAATATTCCTCCCCCAAAGTGCGCAGGCGGGCGATTTGGGGCGAATTGGTGCCGTTTGAAAAAGTGTGGGTCACGGGCGCGAACAATGCCACCTCCGTCGAGTTCGACGGAGCCGTGGAAGTGGCCGGCACAGTGATTCCAGCGGGCAAGTATGCCTTTTTTACTATTCCCGGAAAGGAAACCTGGACACTAATTTTGAATAAAAATTGGGAGCAGCACCTTGCCGACAAGTACGACCTGAAAGACGACGTGGTGCGCACAGAGGTCAAACCTGAACACAATCCGCACACGGAACGATTGCAATACTTTGTGGAGCAACCGATGGGTGATGCTCCCGACGGCGGTATTTCAATAGCTTGGGAGACTTTGAAAATTCGGATGGCTGTGAAGGTCAAATTTTGAATCTTGTTTTCCGATTTGCGGACGCACTGCGACGCGCTCTGCAAGTTCGGCGACAGCCACCATATCATGCACAAAATAGCGAAGAAGCCATGACAATTAAACCGCTACTCGTTCCAATATTCGCCGCGGCCCTTCTTGCACTGGCGAACTTCTCCCCTCCTTCACCCGGCCCTTGCGACTCACCTTTGGTAGGCGGGCACACCGGCGCGCCGGGCGAAACCAGTTGCTTTTGCGTGATGAGGGCGGGGCGGCAATCGACCAGGCTTCTTTTGTGAAACTATAAACATGCTCTTTTCATGCGCCACACCCGCCAGTATTACCTCCGCCGATTACATCGCTTCATGGGCGTGACCATCGGGATTCAATTTTTGCTCTGGACGATCGGGGGGCTTTATTTCAGTTGGTCGGACATGGACGAGATACACGGCGACTACCAGCGCCGACCGGCACCGCTGCTTGTGCCGGATACGGCAAACTGGGTATCGCCCTCGGTGATCGTGCAGAACTTGCGGACAGCGGGCGAAAGCCCCGACAGCATCCTCAGTCTATGCTTGGTCCAGGTGCTGGACGCGGTGTGCTGGCAGGTGGTTTTTTTTGAAAAAAATGCCCGCCACCGGCATCCGCGAAAAGTGCGGCTGGCTGATGCCAAAACCGGCGCCCTGCGCCAGGCCTTGTCGAAAGAAGAAGCAGTGGAAGTCGCGGCCCGACAATTCAACGGCACACCGAAATTGCTTTCGGCGGTGTACCTCGATGAAACCCCTCCCGGACACGAGTACCGGGAAAATGCGTTGCCAGCCTGGGCCTTAACTTTTGAACACCCTTCCAAAACCGTTGTGTATGTCGCTGCCGAATTGGGCACGGTGGAAAAATTCCGCAACGAAAAATGGCGGTGGTTCGACTGGCTCTGGATGCTGCACGTGATGGACTACGAAAGCCGCGACCACATCGGCAATTGGCTGTTGCGGGCATTTTCGGTGCTGGGGCTGTTGACCATTTGTTCGGGTTTTGCATTGTTTATAGTTACTTCGCCAATGTTTCAAAAAATAATCAGAAAATGAAATTTTACAACCTACTCCCGCTGTTCGCAGTAATTGTCCTGTCCTCAAAACTTCCCGCCCAAACCCTCACTGGCACGGTCACCGATCCCGACAGCGCGCCCGTGGCGGGCGCTCGTGTCACACTGTTCAACGCGGATACATCTTGGTTTTGGGAAACGCGTACGGATGCTGCCGGGCAATATTTGTTTGAAAACCTGCCCGTCGGCGGGCCTTATTTGTTCTTCGGCGTAGCCAAACCCGACTTCGCGTATTTTCAAAATGCCACGACGGGTATCCTCGGCACAATCGTCCACGATGCGCAACTTGAACCAGAAACAGAACAGGGCGAGTGGAATGTCATCATGAATTCGCCCGAACCGCTCGGCGGTACCGACCTTGGAGTATTGATGCCTGACGGCAACATCTACTACTGTCACAACACCAAAGACCCCTTTGCTTTTGACCCTGTTGCTGATGATACGCTGGCCGTGCCGGGCGCCTTGGAAGTGCAGGGCTGCGTGGCGCCAAAACTGCTTTGGAACGGCAATATCATCATGGCAGGCGGCACCGACCAGGAAGTGTACGGCCCTGGTACTCGTAAAATGAAACAGTACAACGTTTTTACGAAGACCTGGCAGATATTACCGCTCATGCTCGATTACCGCTGGTATCCTTCTATGACCCAATTGGCTGACGGGAGACTGCTCATCACCGGTGGTGGCGGGCTGAACAATCCTGTCCGCGTGAATACGACCGAACTGTACGATCCGCTCACCGGCCAAACTGAATGGGTCGATACCATTGCCATTCGCAACGAGCAGTCGCCCATTCTCACGCTTTATAGCGGCAAAGCGCTGATGACTTTTCGCCCGCCGCAACTCTTCGACCCCGTAACCGAGCAATGGGATTTGGCTGCTGATTTTGTGCAGGGTAACCGGATGCCCAATGGCGACCACGTCGACCACGAGCTCGTGCATTTGCCGGAAGGCGAGGTGATTGCCATAGGCTTCAAACCCTTCCCGGCGGGCAGCGGCGGTAATCTCGTGGAGCGTTACGACCCCATCGCCGACACATGGACTTTGGGAGCCGATTTCGCGCCGCTCCGTTCGCGCTCCGAAACGGTGCTGACTCCTGACCGCCGTATCCTCGTGCTCGCCGGGGCCAAAGAGGACCCCACCAACCCTGCGCCCGTGAACCAATGGGGCTACATGGACTTGGCCGACCAATACGACCCCTATACCGATACCTGGCGGCGGCTCGCGGCCATGCCGCGCAAACGGGAGTATCACGCATTAGCCATCTTAGTGCCTGATGGGCGGGTGATCGTCGCAGGAGGCGAAGGCTCACCCGGCAATGAGCCGCCGGTTAGTATCATTGATGCATTTAAACCGCCTTACTTATTCCGGGGAGTGCGTCCGCAAATTTTAAATCTTGAAAAAACAGACTACCAGCGTGGCGAAATGATCCGGTTTGAGGCAGGGCGAACAAACGCACCAACAGCCGTGGTGCTGCAAAGCACTCAGGCCGTCACGCACATGATGAACTGCGGGGAAAACCGCTTTCTCGACCTGGATTTTACGCAACAGGGCCAATCCATCGAGGCCACCATTCCCGACGATTCACTGCGGGCCTTGCCAGGCTGGTACCTGCTTTGGGCTTTGGTGGACGATATTCCGTCGGTGGCGCGTATTGTGCGCATTTTGCCGGGACCCGTAGAGACGAGCGCAGTCGGCGAGCCAACCATGACCAGCAGCTTTCGAGTATTCCCAAATCCGACGCAGGCCAGCAATGGGCTGACCATTGAAATGGAGTTGACCCGGGCGGGTAAGGTGCGTTTTGAATTATCGGACGTGGGTGGAAAACCAGTTCGATCCAAGGTAATTAATCAGCAAACAACTGGTCACCAGACTTTTACTATAGAAACAATGCAGGTCCCTGCGGGCATTTATTTCCTAACGATAAGAGTGGAAACCGGGGTGCTGGGCATACAAAAAGTGATTTTAAAATAAGGTTGGGATTTTACAGGCATGAAAAATATATTTCACTTGCTGCTGCTAAGCAGCCTGTCGTTTATCCTTATCACATGGTGGTCGCCACGTTCTTTGAATGGTGAAAATATACCAGCGGTCGCGGCAGAAAGAGAGTCTGGCAAATATTCAACTGCTCCGGAAGCGGAACCAGCCACGCGTTACTTATTCATGGTTACTACTGATGGTCTTCGTTGGCAGGAATTATTTAGCGGAGCGGACAGCGCTTTATTGTTCGACCCGGCATCACGTGCACTGGATACATTGGATGCCGCCGTCCGCTTTTGGACTGGAACGCCCGACGCGCGTCGTAAAGCGCTACTACCTTTCTTATGGTCGGCTTTCGCCGACCAGGGCCAAATTTACGGCAACCGAGATTATGGTAATAACATGGATGTGGCCAACCGGTGGGCTTTCTCTTATCCAGGTTATAATGAAATGTTCACCGGGCGGCCAGATAACTGGCGGATTTTCTCTAACCGAAAGATTCATAACCCCAATAAAAACCTGCTGGAGTTTTTTCAGCAGCAACCGCATTTGCGGGACAAAGTGGCTGCCTTTACCAGTTGGGATGCCTTTCCATATATATTAAACGCCCGCCGCGCCGGCATTCCCGTAAACAGCGGAAAAGAAAATCGTCGTCCTGGGCCTCACAACCGGCATTTACCGCCTGGCAAATTCGATGATCCTTTCACTTGGTCAGCGGCTATGGCTTATATCTACGAGCAGCGCCCCCATGTGATTTATATCGGCCTGAATGCAACTGACCTACTCGGCCATGCCGGTAATTACCCGGCTTATCTGGGTGCAGCCCATCAGTTTGACCAGTATTTGGATGAATTGTGGACCTACCTCCAACAAGACTCCATGTACCGCAGGAAAAGTACGCTAATTGTGACTACGGATCATGGACGAGGCGGGAAAACAATTCGGCGCTGGATGGAACATAACCGGCATCTGTCCGGCTCCGAGCAAATCTGGTTGGGCGCCATGGGTCCCGATGTCCCTGTACTGGGGGAGGTACGTACACCCGGGCAATTGTGGCAAAAGCAATTTGCACAGACGGCCGCGCACCTGCTGGGATTAGAATTTCAGCGAGGGCGGAAAGTTGCTCCGGCGATTGCTACGATTCAACTTAAGCCTAAGGGAGGTAAATAAAAGCAGCCGGCGGGCTACCATTCTAAAACGAATGCCCACCCGAACCGGTTTGCAGGTTCCGGGTGGGCATTTTTTATGCCGAAAGAGTCTTTCTGAGCGATGCGTTAATTTTTAAGGCGCGCGTGCAACCTTTCTCCACACCAAGCCGCACTTATTGTTTTAATTGCGCTTATCTGGGGAAACCGGTTAAACAGCGCTGTTTTTCAAAATGAAACTATTCATGAAGGTACCGGAACTATTGGTGTTGGTCGCTTTGACTGTGTTCTTATGCGCGCATTGTCATAAAATGGAGAGCAGCGAGAATGCAAAAGCCCGCAAAGTGGAAGAGAAAACTTTTGTCAACCCCTTGGCGATACCCGCTACTTTGGACGGTGTGAACGCTTCTTTCGAGGCAAAATTCGGCGCCGCCCAACTCGGAGCAAATATTTCGATGAATGCTTTGGGGTATGGTGGCGAGGCTATTCTGGGGCCAACCATTCGGATACGACAGGGCGAAGGGTTCAATCTGGCATTTGCAAACAATTTGAGCGAAGCGACCAATATTCACTGGCACGGGCTGGAAGTGCCTGCCGCGCAGGACGGCTACCCGACCGATGTGACCGCTCCCGGAGGTTCGTTTCAATACAACTTCCAGGTGAAAAACCGCCCCGGTACCTATTGGTATCACCCACACCCGGACATGGCCACAGCGAGCCAGGCATGGCGCGGTTTGGCAGGGTTTTTCTTGGTCACCTCGCCGGAAGAAGAGAATTTGTATCTGCCCTCCGGCGAATACGACGTGCCGCTCGTGGTGCAGGACAAACGGCTCGACGGCGGGCTGATTTACAATCCCGATACAGATGACCGCAGCATCGGGATGTTTGGCGAATCCATCCTGGTGAACGGAACCGCAGGGCCGGTGCTCGAAGTTGCCACGCGTACTTACCGTTTCAGACTACTGAACGGCTCAAATGCCCGTATTTACAATTTCGCGCTTTCGACCGGCGCCATGTTCCATCTCATCGGTTCGGACGGCGGCTTGCTCGATGCGCCAGTCGCGGTTTCGTCCGTGTTGCTTGCGCCCGGCGAACGCGCTGATGTGCTGTTCGATTTCGACGGTCAGGCTGTCGGCTCGGAATTGTACTTGCAGAGCAACGCCTTCGCAGGCACGGAAACGCAAGGCCAACAGGCGTTTTACATCCTGAAATTCAAGGTGATGCGGCAGGAATCCGACAATACCTCCCTGCCCGCTTCGCTGATGCCTGTGGAAAAAATCCCAGAATCGCAGTCGGTAGCCACGCGCTCGTTCAACATCGGGCACATGATGCAGCACGGCGGCATGGACGGCATGGT
>JADLCC010000361.1 GCA_020847425.1 Saprospiraceae bacterium | reverse complement strand
GCGTTCAAATCGACGGTTTTATTTTCGGCGGAAGAAGAAGCACGGGGGTGCCACTGGTGTACCAGTCGTTCAACTGGAGTTTCGGCGTGTACCTGGCGGCTACCATGGGCAGCGAAATGACGGCTGCCGCCTTCGGCGAAATCGGCAAAGTGCGCAGAGACCCCTTCGCCATGCTGCCATTTATGGGTTACCATATCGGCGACTACATCAACCACTGGCTGCAATTCGGCCGCGACCTGCCCAATGCTCCCCGCATCTTCAGCGTCAACTGGTTTGGCAAAGACGCCAACGGACAATTCCTATGGCCGGGGTTCAGCGACAACATCCGCGTGCTGATCTGGATTATTCAGCGCCTGAGAGGCAAGGCTTCGTCCGTTGAAAGCCCGATCGGCTGGATGCCACGTTACGAAGACATGGACTGGAGTGGACTGGAAAGTTTCACAAAAGAAGATTTTTCCAGGATCATGACCGTCGAAAGGGAACCGGGCAAAAAAGAACTGCTCTCACACGAAGAACTTTTTGAAAAAATGTACGACAAACTGCCCAAGGAGTTCTTCTTTATGCGGGAATTGCTGTTGTCGGCACTGTGGCGCTCTCCGGAGAAATGGGAGTTGCAGCCGGAGTAGGGAAACGGGCAAAAGGCAAAACAAGTCATCCCGAATTTTGAAGATTGGCAAAAATGACTTCGGAGAAGTCAAATGTTTGTAGATCAATTGATTCCACAAATGAAACGACCTCGAAGAGGTCGAACGTTCGCTATTATTTTGGAATCCTTGTGATCATGTTCGACCTTTCCGAGGTCGACAAACACCTTTACGTCGTGTTTTCTACAAACATTTGACCTCTACGAGGTCGTTTTCAGGCAAAAATTCGGATGACTCATGTTTATCTTTTTACCCTTTCATTAAACGTAGAGAGCGTTCTTATTCGCAGAAAATCCACAAAGTTAAAATAAGGGAATTTTTAATTTCAGAAAAGGCGTCAAGTTAAAATAAGAAGATTTATCTTTGCAGAAAGACCCTTAAGTTAAAATAAGGGAATCCATATTTTAACATGCCTACAGAAACTAAACAAATTAGCGAATTCCAATCCGGCAGTTGGGAACAACAGTTTGGGTACAAGAGTTTTCTCCCAACTCCGATCGACCTTGAATGGATCGTTGACGATCCTGTTTTACAGTCCTTATTGAGCGATGCTGACAGGAAATTGGGCGAATTGAATGCCTATGGCACTTTGGTGCCTGATGTCGATTTTTTTATCCAGATGTATGCCGCAAAAGAAGCTACGCAGAGTAGCCGGATTGAAGGTACGGCAACCGAAATCACGGAGGCTGTCATGGAGGAACAGGATATTTCCCCTGAACGCAGAGATGACTGGTCGGAAGTACAAAATTACATCGATGCCATGCGATTTGCCGTGGAAAGCCTGGAAAAACTGCCATTAAGCAGCCGACTCCTGCGTCAAACACATGAAGTATTGCTCCAAGGAGTAAGAGGTAAACATAAACTGCCCGGCGACTTCCGAACCAGCCAAAACTGGATTGGCGGCGCCTCTCTCAAAGACGCCGTATTTGTGCCACCTTCACAGGAACGGATACAGGAACTGATGGGTGACCTGGAAAAATTTCTGCACAACGAAAACATCAACACGCCACATTTGATAAGAGCAGGCATTGCACATTATCAATTTGAAACGATACACCCATTTCTGGACGGCAATGGCCGCCTGGGGCGATTGCTTATTACCTTATATTTAGTTAGTAATCAACTATTGACCAGACCATCTCTCTACCTGTCAGACTTTATCAGCCGCAACAAGAGCTTGTATTATGATAACCTGACAGGGGTTCGACAAAAAAACGACCTGAATCAATGGTTGCGTTTTTTCCTGGTTGGGGTTAGTGAAACGGCAGATGATGCTACCAATACTTTCCGGCAGATTCTGGCTTTAAAATCCGCTATTGAAACGGAGCGCCTACCCCGGATGGGCAAGCGCATGGAACTCGGCTTTCAATTCCTCAGAGCATTGTACCGCAATCCTGTAATGAGCGCCCAACAAATCGCCGAGGTACTAGCAGTATCAAGCGCCACAGCCAATCGCCTGATAGAGCAATTTGTGGCGCAAGGGATTTTACAAGAGAAAACCGGGGCCAGGAGAAACCGGCTTTTTGAGTTTGGGGAGTATTTGGGGCTGTTTGACAGGAAAAGAGGGGTGTAAGTGCACGAAGCATTTTAAAGCACTATCGGTTAGTCAATATTATTATGATCAAGGCTACAAGTATTGCCAGGATCACTTGTGCCGCAATACCAAACCTTTCAGACAACGGTCTACCTACTTCTTGTACCATTTCTTCTTTCCATTCGGGTTGAACAGGTTCTTGTTCACTGAAATTCGACTGTAGGGATGCCAGCGTTTCCCGATATTCTTCACGTCTTTGTACGAATGCTTTTTTTTGTCGATCCATTTCTTCAAAGCCATACAATTCCTCTACTGCATTTGTCCAAATATGCCACTTTTCTCCATCTGAAAGTTCAACCGGGGTATCGATAAACACATCGGGATTTATGGTCACCTCTTCCGCTTCGTGCCGAATGTTATGCATCGAAGTGAGAAACAGTTCTACGCTGCTTTCTCTTGTGTGTCTCAGCAATGTGTCTGTGATCTTTTGCAGAAAAAACGCTTCCGTATCAAAAACCAGTTGCAAGGCCCTGTTGGTTACAATTTCCTGCCATTCATATTCGTCGTAGTGTTTGGTGACCTCCCATCCCGGCCAAAGGGAAGTAATATATGCTATATCGCCGTAGCGCTGGCTTTTACCCCAATAATCTATTTTTTTGTCCGGTAAATTCAGGTGAATTCCTCCCTCGCACATACGAGGTAGCGTCGGCTCCGGTTCTTCAAACCACAATGGTTCTTTGAGGTCGACGCTAAGACTGTTCAGTGTCGGAATTTGATCTAATTTATCCAGGAAGGCAGGGCCGCTCAACAGGTAATTCGATACAGGATTGTATAGCGGAATGATCCTGGTATTTCCATCTTCATCCCGAACACTCAATACACTATACATTTGGGCGGCTTGACCATCTTTCTCAGGATCAAGCAATGCCCTTCGTTCGTCGTGAAATGCGCCGCCCAAAACCGCTTCCCGCGAATGGCCCACATAGTCGGCCAGATCAACCATTTCGTTGTATGCCCATCGAACGTCCCAGTCTTTCCAGGGAATACGCATCAATTGCAGGAAAGCATGCCGGTATCGCGCATCATACCGGGTAGATTCTCCACCATACCATAACAACACCTTTTGATATGGATCAAGCAATACACTACCTTCTGACCAGTTGTTGTCTAACCATTGGTCTTTTTCTACCTTTTGCTGGCTTAGGATGTAATGTATTGCGTGTACCGGCCCCCAAAACAAGGTTGAATCGAGCGAATTGGCCGCCCAGTGTGAATAATATAATTTATAGTCCCTGTCGTTTTGAATCAGGATGAGGTTTGCGCGTTGTCCCATACGAGAACGGGGTTGAACATTAAATTTATTAATAAAAAACGACCCTCTCCATAATCAGGAGCAAAAATTTAGTCAAAGAGATAAGGACAAATACGAATTGCCGCAATGGATGGGCCAATAATTTTTTCGCCAATTGTTGATGGAGATGGCCCGCCGGAGACATTTCTGTTTGTTTCAAGAACTGCTTCAATAAAATAAAGTTTGTTGATATCAAGGAGGATACCCTTATTGCCATTTCTTTCAGAAATTTCCTCATATTGATCAATTTTATGATACTTATCAGTACTGGAAAGGGTGGCAACGATTTTGGCATAATCACCCGGTAACAATAAGTCGTACTCCTTCAGATAGATTGTAATTTTATCTTTATCCCTGTCTGTAAGTTTAATTATTCCTGATAGCTCCACTGCTATTTGAGTTTGAGCATGAAATACGGCACTTAATGTTGGGATACTATACCTAATTGAATATTTCCCAGGACTAACGTCTTTTACAAGATGAGCAGACATATCCTCATAGGTAAGCATTCTAATATCAGCATTTTGTTCAACTCCTTGCCCTAAAACAAGTTCCGGTCTGATTCTTCCTAATTTGACGACATCTTTAGCGCTCTCATCAACAATACCTGTCGAACCGACTACGCTCCAACAGATATTACTACAATGACAAAGCACTCCGGAGTAAGTCTTGGCTTTGGAAACTGCGCATCCTGATGCATTCAGGATAATAATAATAAAAACAGATATTGAAGTTATTTTTTTCATGTTTAAAATTTTTGGAGAGTAAAAAATTGTAACAAATAAGGACACAGAATAACATGATGCTGGATCAGCGCGCCTAGCCTCTCACCACCTTCACCGTCGAAACCCCGCCCTCCTGAAACACCACAAATAAATACACGCCACTAGGCCAGCGGCTCATATCCACGGTCTGGCCGGCGGCATTCGTAATGAACCTGGTATAAACCAGTTGCCCCTGCGCATTACTCACCCGAAGCCGGGCCATACCAGTTGAAGCAGATTGTATGTTCAGCGTGACCTGGTCGGTTGCCGGATTGGGGAACACACTGAAACGGGCAGGTTCTCCAGCCGGGTTCTCCGTATGCACCAGCATTGGATCGTAGCGATACACCATACCGTACGCCGTGAATTCGGCAAACCACAGCCGGTTTTGGCTGTCCACGATGAAAGCGTCGGCGGCTTCGTTTAAAGTGTTTTCCCAGCCGGGCGGCGTGAGTTCCGTCCATACGCCGCCACGCAATACGACGGTGGTCGCACCTGTCGCTCCTGGAACCGCAGGCCAATAGGTCACGTACATGCCGCCGGCTTTATCAAAAGCAATGCGCCGCGTTTTGTTGGACGGCAGCCCGGAATTATCGGTATTCAGCGTCGTCCAGTTTTGGCCGTCGAAACGGGCCAGGCCGCTTTCCGTACAGGCCCAGATAGCGCCGTCGGGCGCCTGGGCCAGGAAAAACACCCGGTTGTCGGGCAATCCGGAATTACTTTGTGTGAGGGAGTCCCAGGCCATGCCGTCGTAGCGAAGAATACCCTTAGTGTAGATGGGAAACCAGGCCGTCCCGTTTGCATCTAAAAGTATATTTCGAATAAAATAGGCAGGATACGGCAAAGGGGAATTTGCAGAGGAGAAGAACTGCCATTGACCGGCGGCGGAATAACGTGCCAGGCCAACGGAACCACCGGAAGTCAGTAAAGCGAAAGAAAACCATCGGTCGCCATTGGGCGAAGCAGCCGAGTTGTAAACAATATAATCGGGGAAAGCAACGGCGCAGGTATCGAATAAAGTCCAGGCTCCGTCGGCATAACGCAGTATCTCAGCATTGCCCAGTCCGAACCACACCTGCCCGGCAGAATCAGCCTGTATGCTGAACACATCGTTATAGGAAGCGCCGAAATCCGTTGGATAATACTGTTCCCAGGCGTCATTCTTCAGCCGCGCGATGTATTGTCCAAATTCGGCACCAAACCACATGCTGCCATCGGCGCCCTCCGCGATACCATCGTAAAAGACGCCCCGGGGAGGCCCTGGCAAACCCGTGCCCTGCTTGCTCCAGATTTGTCCGTCGAAACGGGACAACTGGCAAAAATTCTGCACCCAGATATGGCCGGCGCCGTCCACGACAGGCGTTATTGTTTCGTCGGAACCGCAGCCGATATCCTCTATTTCGTCGTAATGCGTCCACACGCCCTGCTGATACACCGAAACGGTGCTAAACGTAGTTACCCAAAGCCGGCCGAATGCATCGGCCTGCATTTTTCTGAAAAGACCACCCGAAGTTACCCCTATGGCTGCAACATTATAACCGGTCCAGGTTCCGGCCTCAAATTTGGCAAGGCGAGCCGCTGCGAGGGGCGACAAAGCGCCCAAAGCCCACAAGGTGCCATCGGTGGTAATCGCTACGGAGAGGACGTTGGTTAAAGGACTAATGCCAGTATTGGCGGTTGTATAGGACGTCCAGTCGGCCCCATCCTGCACGACAATACCGCTCCCGAATGTGGCATAGTACATCTTCCCGTCCGGCCCGAAAGCCACATCCCAGATGTTGTTGGACGGCAGCCCCGAATTCGACATGTTCAGTACCGACCAGGCGCCGTTTCGGAAAATAGCCACGCCGTTGTCGGTGGCTGCATACACACTGCTGTCGGGCGCTACTTTCAAGGCCCGGATGGCGGCGGTGGCAGGCAGCCCTGTTTGTGCCAGGCTCCAGGTTTGCGCGTTCGTCCCGTCGAAACGGCTGATACTACCGGTGTGCTGCATCCACCAGTGTCCTGCCGCATCGATGGCAAGTTGCAGGATACTGTCGGAAGGGATGGCAGAATTTCCGGTGTTGAATAAACTGCGGTTGGCGAGGGTATCAAAACGAACGATGCCGTCGCCGTTCGTGCCTGCCAGAATGGTGTTTTCTTTGGCCGCCAGGCATTTAATGGACGAAGGGGAGTTAAAATATTCCCATGAGCCGTTTTGTGCGGTCAGATGGAGTGATGTCAGGGTAAAAAGGAGGATGGGAAGAAATATTTTCATACTTGAATGATTCTAATGGTGATATATGTGGTCTTGTTGGTGATACTTATGGTTTGTGGTTCATTAGCCGCGAGATAAGGTAGTACCATAAAGCAAAGGAATCTTAACAGGGATACCGAAAAAATTAAATTCAATTTACCCTTGCTCCAATATTCTGATTTATAATCATAAATAATTATAATAATTTCTGATTATAATCAGAAGAAAGCATAAATTTGCATTCCTCAAAAACACATTATGCATATTAACTGAGCCAAATAATCTTGAACAACTTCTTTTTAAATCCTTGATTATCAAACCTATAACTGCTAATAATTTATGTGGATTGACCGTATATTATTGCCTACTGCTGAGGAGCATCTTGAGGGTGGTAAAGCCGTCATCCTGACCGGGCCCAGGCAAGTTGGAAAAACAACATTATTGGAGAAAATAACTGCACGCTATCCCGGCAAACTGCTTTGGATGGACTGTGACGAACCCGACACCAGACAACGTCTTGCCAATGCCACGTCAACCGAGTTAAAAGCCTGGATAGGCGATGCTGGATTGGTTGTGATCGACGAGGCCCAACGGGTAAAAAACATCGGGCTGACGCTTAAATTATTCACTGATAAAATCCGGTCGCTCCAACTATTGGTCACCGGGTCTTCCTCCCTGGACCTGGCAAATGAAATCAACGAACCGCTTACCGGTCGTAAATGGGAGTTTATACTTCTGCCCATATCGACGGAGGAAATGTTGCGGCATCACGGCGAAACACCTGAAAGGCGCTTGCTCAGCCACCGCATGATTTATGGAATGTACCCGGAAATTATCAACCGCCCTGGGAAAGAGGAAGCCCTGCTAAGGCAACTGAGCAGCAGCTACTTATATAAAGATATTTTCACTTTTCATGATGTCCGCAAGCCGGAAGTAATAGAAAAACTGTTGCAGTCGCTTGCGCTACAGATTGGAAGCGAGGTTAATTATCACGAACTGGCCCAATTGACCGGTACAGATCAGGCCACCATTCAGCGCTACCTCAATTTGCTCGAAAAAGCCTTTGTCGTATTTCGATTGCCAGCCTTTAGCCGCAATGTGCGCAATGAATTGAAGAAAAGCAGGAAAGTGTACTTTTACGACAACGGCATCCGAAATGCGATCATCAATAGCTTTAAGCCTGTGGATTTGAGGACCGATGCGGGTGCGCTCTGGGAAAATTTCCTCGTTAGCGAACGTACCAAATGGCTTGCCAATCACCAGTATTTTGCTAACCGGTACTTTTGGCGCACGACACAACAGCAAGAAATTGATTACCTGGAGGAAAAAAACGGCATCTTATCGGCTTTTGAGTTTAAATGGAACGCTACGGCGCAGGTGTCGTTCCCAAAAACATTTTTGAATGCATATGACAATGCAGAAACCGCCGTCATCACACCGGGCAACTACCTTGATTTCATTGCGCCAGGTTTCGTTTCTTAAGGCATAAGCATAGAGCGGCAGAACCCAATTCATTTCCTGCTTTTTTCATCACTCCATCACCACAAACCCCGCCCAGTAAAACGGCTCGTATCGCCGCCGGCGCATCTCATCCTGCGCTGCCTGCATAGCCTGGCGGGCAGGTCGTTTTTCCAACAAGAGTTTTTGGTAAAAAACCGTCATCAACTCCTGCGTCTGGTTGTCGGGGACCTGCCAGAGCGACATCACGAGGTATTGAGCGCCAGCGATTTTAAACGCGCGTTGCAGGCCGTACACGCCTTCGTTGCCTTCAACATGGCCCAGGCCGGTTTCGCAGGCAGAAAGCACCACCAGTTCGGTGTTGCGGAGGTCCATCTGACTGATTTCATAGGCAGTCAGTATACCGTCTTCGCGCTTGCCGAGTGGAGCGCCGGTTCTCCAGGCGTGGTTGGCGCCGGCCAGAATGAGGCCCGAGCGGATCATGGGGTGTTCGGATAACTTGAAGACGGGCTCCTCCCTCCCAGGGGAGCCTGCCCCTGCCCCGCTGGGATCGGGGAAAAAGAAGCCATGTGTGGATAGGTGCAGGATGCGCGGAGAAGACCCGTCCTGACCGATTTGTTTGAAAGACTCCTCCGTTGCCTGCCAGCCTTTGCGTACTTCAGCATGCATACCCGCCTGTTTCAGAACCATTTGTACGTTTTCAACTTCTTTAGCCGACCACTTGAGATATTGCCAATCGTCGTTATGCCCCGGGTTGTCAGGGGCATATGCGGCACTAAAGCGGAGGTTGCCACGGTTGCTGCCGGCGTTTATGGCAGGTAAATAAGCCGTACTGTCCATATTGAACTGGATATCGCCGTAGATCAGTGCCGTTCTGTTGTCTGTGTCGCTGTGCTGATTGCCCACCACCAAATGGCGCGTACTGCCGAGTGCGACCAGTTCGTACCTGTCAGACAGAATAGATTGTGCATCGACGGGCAGGGCAGCCAGGTTAAGCCGATGCAACAGGCCGCTTGGAGCATAATACACCGTGCGCAGGTCGGCCAATTGTGCTTCCAGGGGCGCCCAGAGTAGCCGGTACAGGGCATTTTTGCCTTCTAACGGATGAATACCATACAATTCGTTGACCTGTTCGATGCTTAAACTCGCCTGGTTTGCCGGAAGCAGGGCTTTGAGTTGTTTTTCCTCAAAAAGCGGGATGAAAAGCGGGTGCTCCATGCCGGGTTTTAACAACAATGCAGCATACATCACACTATCGGTGATCTCAGGGGTATAATAGTTGAAGTGGATAAATTCGAGGGCAGCTTCGCCCGGTTTTAGTGCAGACCTGACTTCCTGCCAACTGATTTGCCGGATAGCATCGCCATAACCGGCAACCTTGCGGGTGAGTTCTTTTTCAATTGTGTTTGCTTGTTTTTCCAAATCAGCCACATTGGCGCTGTCCCGATCAGCAACAGGTTGTGCATATTCGGTTGCCAAACGGCGCTGATAGGATTTGAGGAGGTTAAATGTTTCAGCCTGTTCCGGATGGACCAAAGCCTGATTCCTGAGTTGATTGGAAGCATGCAGGAGGAAACCGTTATAGAAAAGCGTTTGGTCGAAACAATTGCCTGCAAAACGCGAGGCGTCCATTTGTGTGTACGTAAAGGAGTAATATTGAGAAAGATCTCGTTTGAAAATACGGACATATTGCAACATCTCTTTCTCGGACAGGTGCTGCGCGCCTTGAAGTACCAGTGTTTTTTGGATATGACTTGCTTGTTGAAAATGATATTCAGCGGACTCGGCATTGTTTGAATCCCAATACAAAAGAGCCAGGTTGATATGGCTCATTTCACAAGACTGATGCCCTTTGCCCAATGTTTTTTCGCGAAGTGCCAGCGCCTGACGGTAGGAAGACTCCGATAGGCTGTATTCTTTCCTCAGCGAATATAGAATACCCAGGTGTTCCAGGCAAGTCATGTAAAAAGGGTGCTCGACTTGTTTCAGTTTATTTTCAAAAATATCTTTGGCTTCCAGCAGGAGGCGTTCTGTTTTTTCATATTCACCCCTTAATTGATAAAGATGGGAGAGGTTAATGATGTCGCCCGCATAATCCGGATTTTCTTTACCGGTCAACCTTTCCTTAATGGCAATGGCTTCGAGGAACAGGGTTTCGGCTTTTTCATATTTTAATAAATCTTTGTAGACAACCGCCAGGTTGTTCAGACTCGCCGAATAATCTGTGTGCTCTTTGCCCAATATTTTTTCCCGAATAGCCAAGGCTTCCAGGTGCAGGGCTTCCGCTTTTTCAAGATTACCCATATTCAAATACAAAACGCCCAGGTTGTTCAGACTCCAGGCATAATCGGCGTTTTCCTTTCCCAGTTTTCTTTCCCTGATATCCAGGGCTTCCAGGAAAAATTGCTCGGTTTGTTCGAAATTGCCGGTAAGGAAATAATTAATGGCCAGGTTGTTCAGGCTCGCTGCATAATCCGCGTGATCTTTGCCCAGCAACTTTTCCCTGATATTTTTGGATTGCTGGTGCAGGGCTTTGGATTGCTCATATTTTCCTAAGGCCTGGTACACATTTGCCAGGTTGTTCAGGCTCCAGGCATAGTCGAGACTCTCCTTGCCCAGCGCCTTTTCCCGGACGTTTTTAGATTCTATGTACCATTTTTCACCCTCTTCAAGATCACCTTTGAAATGCATGATCCTGCCGTGATTGAAACAAACCTTGCCATAGAGTTCCGATTCCTGGCCGAATGTTTCCAGCACCAGTTTTTCCGCAACGGTATGCACTTCCATTGCTTTTTCAAAATCTCTACTCCCGGTAAGTGCCCGGGACACCTGGATCAAACTATCTACCTCCAGCCGTACTGTGGCTATATCTGCGACCTGTCCAAAAACGGGAAAAACTAAAAGAAGCGCGAACAATACACAATAGGCTTTTTTCATGGTTTTCAATATTTGGTTGTAACTATTTACCCTTTCATTAAAAATCCCGCAACACGCGCTGTGCATCGGCTCGCCGGGGAGAATCAGGATCGGCTGCAATTTGGCGCAACAACACTTCGGCCTGTTTGCGGCGCCCGGTTTGGAGTCGGCCGAGCGCCAGGTACCACTTTGCCTGGGCCATGAACCTGGAACGGTCGTTGTGAAGAATGGTTTCCAATATTATGACGGCTTCTTCGGCCCGGTTGCCAGCCAGCAGGCAGTTGGCTTTAAGGAACAACAGGTTATCGTTGTTTTGTACAGTAGTGCCCAGCGCGTCGAAAGCGGTAAGCGCGCGCCGGTAGTTGCCGTCCCAGTACAGTTGCTGAAACTGCTCAACGGGTGAAGGCTCGTTATTGCCCCGGCGGGAGGGTTCCAGCGATTCGTCTTTATAGGGCTGAAACCACGCCGCAAATACTGCTTGATTGCCGGGCTTCGCGGGCGCCTGTTTTTCGGGTTTCTCCGGCACGGTCGGGAGCGCTACGGGCGGCGGCGTAGCGGTGCCCGGAGGTATTGGATTCGGTTGATTGACTGGCTGCTCCGCCGGAATATCTGTAGCCATCCGCCACCAAACCGCCACGGCAAGCAGCAAGGCAAGGAGCCCAAACCACCTCCATAATCCGGGTTTCTTTTTGGCTTCTGCATCCATTGCGCGGCCTTTTTCAGTCAGCCGCTTCCGTAGCATAGCACTTCCTTCCATCCGGATTGCCTCCAATGCGTCGCCGTGGAGTTCTACCGCTTCCCTGAATTCAAGTTCGTGCGCCAGGCGAAACTCGACAGTCGCCCGCTCTTCCCCAGTCAGGGCATTTCGGAAATACCGGTCAATGAGTGCTATATCTTTCTCTTCCATATCGTGGGTCAAACTTTGGAATTAATACGAGCCATTTTAATCAAATCCTTTAAGCGCTTGAGACAGCGCGACAGCGTGGCACTCGTTGTATTTAAACTGTTGTATTCCCAGTCCTGTTGAATTTCCTCTATACTTTTTTCCAGATAATAGCGCGCTACCAGTATGTCCCGGCATTGCGTGGACATGGTATTCAGCGCAGATTGAATAGATGCTGATTTTTCTTCATTTGCCGGTTTTCCATACATATCAGGCACTACGGCACCCTGTCTAAGGGTCTCGTCGATGCTGTCTTTCCAAATGATTCGTTTTGTCTTTCGGTTGTTACTCAGCATACGTTTGTACCCCACTGCGAACAACCATGTACGGACATCGCATTGTAGCGATGTTAGTTTTCCGGAGATGACTTGCGTATAGAACGCAATCAATGCCTCCTGCCAGGCATCCTCAAAATCTTGCCGGTTGGCATCAAAACGCCTGCCAATCCAGCGGAAAAAATCCTTACGATGCCGCACATAAAGTTCGTCAATCACTTCATGTTTTCCCGCCAGAAGGCTCTGGATGATATCCTGTGAATTGAACAATGGGGGAGGTTTCACGGTTTGTCAATTTTT
>JADLCC010000360.1 GCA_020847425.1 Saprospiraceae bacterium | reverse complement strand
GTCGATTGGCTGATCCCTGAAAAAAACTATCTTTTTTTCTCCCATACGATCAAAAAACAGCCCTATAACCGGCCCTTGCTGCTGGCTGCTTTGTCCCGTAAGATCCGTTTGATGGATTACGAGGTGTTGACCAATGAAAACGGGGAACGACTGGTGGCTTTCGGTTATTACGCAGGTGTAGTAGGCGCCCACAATGCATTGTGGACCTGGGGCAAGCGCAGTGGCGATTTTGAGTTGCCACGCATGTGCGAAACCCATGATTATGCGGAAATCCTGCAGGCATATCAACAAACGCCCTTGCCTCCGCTGCGCATCGTACTGACGGGCTCCGGCCGCGTGGCATCCGGCGCTGCCAAAAACCTGCTCGATATGGGGATTCGGCAAGTCTCGCCCGAATCATTTCTGACGCAGGTATTTACGACTCCGGTGTTTACGCAGATTCATGCCGAACAGTACGCCTTGCCCCGCGACCCGAACCATGTGTTTGATAAAAAAGATTATTACCAGCACGGTGAAAATTATGTCAGCGCTTTTGCGCCGTATTACCGCCGTGCCGATATTTTTATCAATGGAATTTTTTACGACAAAAAAGCCCCTGCGTTTTTTACTGTTGAAGAAATGCAACTACCTGATTTTCATATCAAAGTTGTGGCCGATGTTACCTGCGACATTATGCCCGGGGCTTCGGTGCCCTGCACCATTCGGCCCAGTAAAATTGCCGATCCCGTGTTCGGTTTCGATCCCAAAACAGGCCTGGAAACAGCGCCGTACCTGCCCGGCTCCGTCGATGTGATGGCCATAGACAACCTGCCTTCGGAATTGCCGCGTGACGCTTCTGTATTTTTTGGCGACCAGCTCATCAAAAATATTTTTCCGGAGTTAATCCTGGGGTTTCAGAGTGCAGTGCTCCGGCGCGCCACTATTGCTGAAAAAGGTGTTTTGACGCCGGATTTTGAATACTTGCAGGATTATGTGGCCGGGAAATAACCACATTGCCAGCCCTGTTGTGTATGCCGGAACGCTGTTCCGGCTTGTAAAAGTATTGCGACACGACCGGAACAGCGTTCCGGTATACACAACACTACCGGAACAGCGTTCCGGTGTACACAACATGTCCGGCAATGTGACGAAAGACAACAAAATCCGTTTGTACTCTTGTCTTTTCACTTTCTCCTTATGATGCGATTTTGCCTGTTGCCTTTTCTGATATTTCTTTACGTTTCTTCATTCGCTCAAAAAAGCACCGTCAGAACTCTGGACAAAACCTCTTTTCTCCGGGAAATTCTGGGCGCCAGATACGCCAAATCGGACCGGGCCTGGACAATGCCCGCCACACAGGCCGTCACGGATACTTTCGGCGTCGAAGCCACAGGCGGGCTTTTTGTCGGCGTCGATACCATTGTTTTTCGCGAAGTGTACGGGCAAAAAGAAGCCTGGGTGCTTTTTACGGTGGAAGGTTATATGTTCAATTTTGCCAGGCTGATCAAAACGCCGGCTGGCTGGACCGTTCAAAACATGCATTACCGCCTGCATGTCGGTGCACATGGAGAATACGCGCCGCTTGCTTTTTACATTCAAATGATTGGGCAAAAAACCTTCATTTGTATCCAGGAAGACTGGCATAAACGGGGTATCATTACCACCAACTGGGTGTTGTACGACCCCTTAAGCGCCAAAAAAGCCGGCAAATTTGAACTGGCGAGTATCGGTGAAAAGGAACGAAGCCCTGAACAATTTACCGAAATTTCCTTCCTCCAGGTCAAATACGAAACCGTACAGGAGCCCTTGCCCGATATTATGGTTACCCAGTTTGTGGAAACAAAAAAGAAGGGCGCTGTCGCCAAAACCACTTCGCGCACCTTGCGCTACCGCTGGGATGAAAAACTGGCGACATTTATAAAAGTCGGCAAGTGAATGTAATTTATTTATAAAGTTTTCCCCGAAATGTGTCCATTTATATTTTTCGTTTAAGATATTTGCCAAAACAATACATTGGCAAAACGATAAATCTAATTACACATGAAAATTCCACTCTGGTTAATTGCCCTGCTGCTGGTCGGGTACACCATTTGGTGCGCCAACTTCTGGCACACCTATCAGGTACGACACTGCTGCGGCGACGATGCAGCACTCGCTGCCGGTGCGCAAAGTTCCGGCGTACCCTTGTTCAAATGGAATATGGGAAAACCCGTCGAGGACGCAAATTTTGCTGCCTGGAAAAAAAGCCTGCTGGCTAAAGGCGGGCAGGGCGATACCCTGGTCATTACCGGTCATTACCGCAGCGGTGAAGCCGACGGCGAAAAACTGGCCCTGGCGCGTGCAGCCGCTATCCGCGATATGCTGGCGCCCGAATTCCCGGCCAGCCGCGTCCGCCTGGCAGCCGCTATGGTGAACGATGGACTGGTTGAAAACGGCGACCCGAAAGAATCCGCCGCGTTCTCCTGGGCTAAAATGGTGCTCAAAAAAGAAGACAGCGCGATTATCGAATCGGACAAAGACGTCATCCTGCTGTTCCCGTTCAATTCCACGGAAAAAGAGCACGACCCGAAAGTGGATGCTTACCTGAAAGAATTGTGTGAAAAACACAAAGCCGGCACGGCAACTTTTGTTGTGACAGGCCATACCGACGATGTAGGCGAAGCGGCGAGCAATGATGCTTTCGGCCTCAAACGCGCACAATCAGTCGCTAAAATCCTGCGCGACAACGGCATTGCCGCCAACCGGATCCAAACGGGTTCCAAAGGCGAATCCGAACCGGTGGCCGATAACAGCACCGAAGATGGACGCCACCAAAACCGCCGGGTAGTCATCACCGTCAACCGTTAATCATTCAAAACGAACTCAAGCCATGTTTTTTTCTTATATTTTTCTGCAATGTTCTTTCATGGACCACCTGCCAATGGCCCTGCTTTTATGCCTCCTGCCTTTTCTGCTGGGCTGGCTGGCAGCGTATGCTTTTTATAACGTCGGCGGCTTAAAAGGCCAGATCAACGACCTGAATACGCAAAATGGCGCACTGGATACCAAGGTAAATGCACTTACCGGCGAAACAACCGATCTCCGCGTACAACTAAGCCAGAGAGACGCCGAAATCGAACGCCTGAACGATTTGCTGCGCAAAACGAAAAGCGACCTGATCATGGCGGAAAGCGAACGCAATGCCCTGCGCGAACAACTGGCCAATGCGGGCGGCGGCGCTTCTAAAGTCGCCAAAGCGGCTGCGGTAGCCACGATCCTGTTTGCTGGCGTCAAATACAAAACGGACGACCTGAAAATCGTGGAAGGTATCGGACCGAAAATCGCCGACCTGCTCATCAAAGAAGGTATCAAAACCTGGAAAGCGCTTTCCGAAACTTCACCGGAAACCATCTCGGGTATCCTGCATGCCGCCGGACCGAACTTCCAGATCCACGACCCGGGTACCTGGCCGCATCAGGCCCGCCTCGCCGACGAAGGCAAGTGGGACGAACTGAAAAAACTTCAGGATGAACTGAGCGGAGGGAAGTAAATAGAGGGTGAGAGGTGAGATGTGATACGGTAGCATGGCCTTCAGGCCGTCGGGAAAAAGGCATTTATGCCCGTAAAATATAGCGCCATGAATGGCGCTGTCCTGACAGCCTGAAGGCTGTGCTACCGTTTTTTTAACGTCTAAAAACCAATTTTTCAAAAGGCAAATGCGCGTTCGGATCATCCGGAAATATTCTGTCCAATTCCAGACGCGTGTCCGTGATATCGGTAATCGTATAATAGAATATTTCTGAGCCTCCATCAAAACTAAGGGATAGTTCTTTGAAGTCGTTCAGCAACTCCCAGTCGCCGGAAAAGGCTATGGGGAAACCTGGCTCGCAATTGATGTCTCCATCGTTGTATTCAAGGACCCCACCGGCTACGAACTTATATTCATCATCCAAGTCGCAATCGCCGTCGTATTCGATTTCATCGAGATCGCCGTCGACGTCGTAATCCTCCCAGTATTCCTGGCGTATCCAGGTGCCGAGTAGTTTGGACTCGGTTTCGTTCTCATCGTCCCCGCAGGAACTAAACAGGGATAAAATCAGGCATAAAGCGGTAAGTAATGGAAATTTCATAAAATGTCAGATTTTGATAATGGGTTAGAAAAAAGAGCAATGGGGTA
Source organism: Saprospiraceae bacterium (assembly GCA_020847425.1). GTDB lineage: Bacteria > Bacteroidota > Bacteroidia > Chitinophagales > Saprospiraceae > M3007. The sequence goes on along the minus strand of JADLCC010000360.1, from coordinate 9,854 downwards.
ATTATATCGTATTGATAATCAATCCCATTACTCAAAATGTATTTCTACCGCGTAAAAACTAATTTTTCGTGAATGATATATTGCTGATATTGATCTTCCACTTTGAGTAAAACCATCGAGTCCTGTCCGATACTTATTATTTCATATATCATCTCCTCTTCATCATACTCTGAAGTAAGACTCAAAAAATCATCATTCAATCGCAGCTCCCAAAAATAATTCATGGAATCGGCTTGCGGAAGATCAGGGACGCACCTGAGAGAATCCTCTAATATCATTAATGCCCCGCTTTGCAAAAAGACCCAATTATTGTCTTCTATGCAATCATAAGGTGTTTGTGTATATACCCCTGTTCCTGCGTTATCTTCCCAAACTTGCAGATTTGTCCAGGGGCTTTGTGTAAGCAATTCCAACACACCGGTAGTATGAGTAAAGGCGCTGCCCAGTATGGCTATTAATACAATACTTGAATATTGAACAACTTGTTTCATGCTCTTTTAGATGTTTTTAGCGGTTGATGATAAAGGTTGCACTTAGTGGTTTTTCATACTTTTCATCCAAAACCTCAATTGAGTAGGTTCCATTGGGCAAATTGGAGACATTTATTGATTGCCCGTTTGTATATAACGTGGAAACAATGGGCGACATGTTTCCGTTGGTACGGTTAATTATTAACCCCTTCTCTTCGTTAATGTTTTCAATTTCACCGTCTTTGGTAATGGTAATGGCTATTTCGTTATCGGCAGGATTCGGCTGAATGGCTAGCTTATACCCATATGCGTTACAATCCCAGGAAAAGATATTAAATTGTGTTATTCCATCTTCGTCGGGACACAATTCATTTTCAATAGTGAGTTGGATAAATAATGTACCGGAAGCGCCGCTTGCGCTACTCACTGGTATGGAGATTTGGGGACCTTGATAAAAAGTAACAGCGTTTGTTTCCATATTCACTACATTCCAGTTGTATTCAAGACCTTCCAGTTCTAAATTATCCGTTACTGCATATACAGTGCCACTACATTCAGAATATCGAACGCTAAAATTTACATTCAATTCACTGGCATTTGTGATCTGCTTCCTGAATGTAAAATGGCAGCCAATATCTGGCGTCTGAGATTGAGGTGGAATTTGTTCTACATAGTTTGCAATTACTGGAGTACCATTACTGTTAAAAAGGTTGATATCTCTTTGCTGTGTAAAAGAGACCTCTAGGTAAGAAGGGTTATCATCTCCTTCCATTGTTACATCTGTTCCAACCATTTGTTCTGACTCGAGGAGCAGACTGGATGTACTACTCCATTTAATATCGGTTAGAACAGTAGCAGTAGTTGAAGGTGCAATAACGTCATATACCGGGTCAATTTCATAATATCCAGTAGAGCCTTTGCAGAGCGTAGAGGAACCAAGTATATGATCGTCTCCAAAAAAAGAATTTGCATTAGGATGTGTGGCATAATCTGGATTCTGATATGGAGCCGCTTGCTGTACTGGGAAATGGAGCATATAAATATTGTACAAAAGCATGTAATCCAACCCATTATACAACCGATTTTTTACTAATTCCGGGTTTACAGAACCTGATTCCCATCGTTGGCCACGCCAATCAGGTGTGTTGGAACATGGGAATTCCGGTAAAACCCCATTCGTTCCATAATTAGGTTGTTTTACGCAAGGCCCGGAACAAGGTGCTGAACATAACATTGCCTCAAAAAAATCGCGATCAACCTTAACATCGCCACCGCCCGGATAAAGTATGTTATTTATCATTCCTAAGATCTCGGTACCATGTATTTCGCTTTTGTTTTTAAAAATATTTTGGACAACAGAGCCCTTATCTCCCACGTCCCATCCCAAAGCCATTAGCCTGAGCCAGAATTTGCCATTATCGCTTTCACTAAATCCGGCTTGTGCTGTTAAATATTGCCAGTGAAGGTATTCATCCGAATTGGAATGCCGTGACCCTCCGTCCATATAATTGGCCGCTTTTTTTAGCCCATGTATAGTAAATTTCATGCTTCCTCCTTCAGATTCTGTTAAATATACCTTTCTTTCACAGCAATTACCGCTTTCGGGCCATAATATCCAGTTTCGATAAGCACGATCCACGCGGTCTACTATAGCAGAAGAGATATCAATTGCCATTTCCAAGGGATAATATACTGTACTGTCACAAGTTGTGACCATTGCTGATGCCGGGATAAATTTTTTGATCAGGGTTAAGCCTATCATAAGGCCAATGACGCCATCCTGGCTCATGAAATTTTGCCACTTCACCAGATAACACGGTTGACTAAAAGAGGTGGTGCATGGTGGCGCTACAGACATAGCGAAGGCGGAACTAACCAAGTCGATATTCCATCGCTCTTCTGTAGGGTCATGCAACAATTCCTGTTCCTGGACAGCGTCCTCCCGAAGAAAAAATCCTGAGTAACCGGATAAATCTGCCGTATATGAGCAACCGGCAGAACAAGGAGTAGAAAAAGTAGGATGATTGGTACCTGCCACATATTTTCCGATGCACAAACATGATCTCTCAGGTTCAAAAATATTCCAGGGATATGTAGAAATACATTCATTCCCCACTTCAAAACCTGCTTTTATTTCATCATACCTTTTTTTTACCTGACAGTTGGCCTGCATATCTAGACGCCGGTAAGCCTGCAAGCCCAGAAATAGCTCATCCAGCGTTTTTTGGGCAGCCTCATACTGATGGTTTTGTGTAAGCAAGGCGTATTCTGTAGCCAAGGTGCCCCAATAGTAACCCATTTGGTGGGGTGTTTCGGAACCGTATTCTAAGTGGTTGAATTTGCGATTTGGGATACTAGAATGATGTGTACCACTATCTGGGCCTGCTTCTGCACAACCAGCATCATACCATACCGATGATGTATCGCCATTTCTATCAAACATTCCACTTCCACCATCATATGATATGATTATACTCGTGGCTGGTAGGCCGTAACCACTTTTCGAGAAAGTACAATCTTCTGGAGTGGAAGACAACCCAATACCATCTCCAATGCACCCACTGCTATCAATATCATTCAGCACAAAGTGCTTATTAAGGTTTTGCCTATATTGCCAGTACTTGGCGGTAATGGCATCTACTGAGCAGTTTTGAGCATTTATACAGCCTATTACTACTACACAAAAAAGTACAGCAATCAGCAGGCGCGCTGAGTTCCAAAGCGTATTTAGTGATTTCATGTATAATAAATTTATGTGAATATGCGCAATAGGAAGGCTGATATTGACTTGTAGAAAGCCAATATCTCAGATAATTAAAACTTATAAAGACGAGATTAGAAAAGGATGGAGTAATTCAATGTATCTCCAACATATAAAAATAGGGAGTCTGAGAAAGGAGGTGCATTATCTGAGAAATTAACTCCTCCCCAATAAATCGTTGTGTACTCATTTGCTACAGTGGGAAACACATAAGTCGTTTCTTCTCCCTGATTTATTTTTAACGGAGAGAATTTTATAACACCCCAAGAGGTTCTTGCTTCCGCCAAACTAGTAGGATTGGATATAACTAAATAGACATTTCCGTCTTGCTCTGTTTCATTTTTAATATGAAGGCGTATCGCTGCGTTATATCGAATTAATGGAATTGTAAATTGATTCGTTGATTCCATTGTAATTTTATATGGTTCATAATCTAATCTTTTTCTAATGTAAGTATAAGTATCACCAAAAGCGCTATAAATTGAGGCATATTTTGCATCTTTACGAACAGTATAATTAAAGTTTCCTTGCGCATTAGAGCTTGCATATTCAGGAATGGCTTCATTATATTGACCATCTCGACTTGGGAGGTAATTATAAAATTCAACTGTAGCATTAGGAATCGGCTCACCCGTCTTACTATCCACAACAGTTCCTTTTACAATGGTGGGAAGCGGGTCCTTTTTGCAGGAAAAAAAGGAGCAGAATAGTGCAATGATAACTAGGAGTGGGAGAGAACGAAGCATGGTATGAGGCGTTAGGTATAAATGAGCAATACAAAGGTGCTGAAAAATTTTTGAAAAAGTTTAGCAGCGAATGAGAATAATAATCGTTTATACTCATAAATTTACCACTCAAAACGATAATTATGCGCATTGGAAAAAATCTGATTCGTCACAGAAATGCGAAAGGGTGGTCACAGGAGGTTGTTGCTTCCATGGCGGGCATGTCGCAGAGCAATTATAGCAAGATTGAATCCGATAAGCAGGACGTCAAATGGGAGCAGATAGAATCGCTTGCGAACATTTTAGAGACTGAACCCGAAGAACTTATCCGGCAGGATGGCATTGTTTTAAACATCGAAACACAGAATGGGGGCAATGCCAACAATTATGTAATACAAAACAATGCAGAAGCCATTATTGCAGCAAAAGATGAAACCATCGCTTCACTGAAAGCCCATCTAAAAGGTTTGGAAGATCAAAACCAGTTTCTCCGCGATCAAATACAAATTAGAACCAACCTTACCTAAACAAATACGACCACACCCACCAAATCTTTTCCCAGTTCCAGCGCCAGTCCCAGCCGTCCCAGGGCCCTGGCAACTGACTGTACAGGAAAGACATTTTTACTCCGTAGTATATCAAAAACAGCGCCAGCATCAGCACGGGTATTTTCACCCGGGGCCGCGCCTTCAAAACACTTTCATAAAACCCCGCCATAGGTAGCGCCAGCAAAGCGTAAAATTCCACATAGCAGCGGTGCCCGAATGCGCCGCCGAACCACCAGGCCCACCAACTGGCAAAAATATACGTCGCCAGCACGAACAACAGCGTCATCACCGGCGCCTGGTGGCGTTGTTGCCGCCAACCCATACCGATGCCAATGAGGGCGAACAATACGATAGGGGAGTAGAGCAGCAGTCCGTTTTGCACATCGAAGAGTACATCGGCGATTTTGGGTTTGTTCCAGTAAATAAAATCCTCACCTTCATACGAATAGCGCAGCCACGAGCCGGTCATTTCATGCCAGTATAACATTTGTGGGATAAAAAACAGGAAGGCTACTACTGCCGCGCCGAGTAGTTTGGGCCACGCGCTCCAGAGTGTCGCCACACGTTCCTTCAGCGCTTTCCACGAATAAACATCGAACAGCAGCACAAAAAACGCCAGCATCAGGTTGGTGGGCCGGATGAGCGTAATCCAGCCCAGCGCGCCGCCCAGCAGCAGTGCGTTTTTCCAGGACATCCGCTGTAGAAAACGCGGCGTCTGCCAGGCCACAAAAGCGAAAAGGCAAAACGAAAAACTGTGTGAAATGGACATTTCACGGGTCAGGTAATGGAACAGGTTGGTACCCAGCAGGATGGAAAAAATAGTCAGCGCCGTTACCTTTTCGGAATAAGTGCGCAACAGTGTTCGCCGCAAAAAATACAGCCCCAGAAACCCGAAAAAGAACCCGCACCATGCGATGGCCCGGAGGTAATGGCGGTTGAAATAATCGTTGGGGTCTTCCCCTTTCCAGCGCGTCCATTCATGCGCAGCGGCAAAAAACGGCAGGTAAAAAAACGAAACACCGCAGGTGTATTTGATCACCACTTCACCTTGTTCATTTTTCCGCGCATTCATGCTGCCTTCCGGTACTTTGTGGAAATCTTTGATAATGAACGCCGCCGGCAGGTACATGTAGTATCCTTCCGAGTCCGACCAGATGACGCTGCGCAGGTTGGGCCGGATGCGGTTGTTCATCACTGGCAACAGGAGCAGGAAAGCAACAAAAAGGTAATAATGGCGGAAAAAGCGGAAAATGGGCTGCAATGGTTAAGCGATACTTGAATTTTGATAGAAAAGGGGAAAGTCGGAATTGCGATCTTATCGCTCAAAGGTACGTATTTGTTATTCTGACTGAATCCGTCCTCTCAACAAGAGCACAATCGCGTATCCCGCGCTTGTAGAGTGGACGGATTCCGTCAGAATGACAAAAGTAGCGTACACCGATTTGCCTGAGCGAAAAATCAGTGCCACCCTCAACATTCTCAACTCCTCAACAATCTCCACCCTCAACATCTCAACATTTGCGGTATATTTGCCTGCGCAGAAACGCACACCCATGAAGAAGAAAAACGACCTGAATTTACAGGATGCCATGAAGGAAATGATCCAGGAATACCGCCTGGCGCCGCAACTCAACGAAACGAAGGTGAGAACACTCTGGCACGATCTGATGGGTAAAACGATTTCAACCTATACCTCCAATATTCAGGTGCGCAAAAACGTGCTGTACCTCACGATCCTCTCTGCGCCGCTCCGGCACGAACTCTCCTTTGCCAAAGATAAAATCCTCACCCTGCTCAATGATGAACTGGGTGAGGAGTATATCAAGGAAGTAGTTATTAGATAGATGTTGAGAATGTTGAGCGTTGAGAATGTTGAGGGATTGAGCGCCCTCCTCAACATTCTCAACGCTCAACATTCTCAACATCTACTGTACTGCGATTTTGCCGCTCACTTTCCCCTTACTGCCGCTGATCGTAAAGATGTAAACACCTTCCGACAGGTTGCCTCTTTCGAACGTAACAAATTCACTGTGAATGTTTTCGAAAGACCGCAGGGTCCGCCCTGTCATGTCGCTGAGGGTAACGGTTACCGGTTCGGCTGCTGCATTTTCAAAAAATATCGTGGCGTTTTCCCGGAACGGATTGGGCTGAACGAACACGGAATAAGGAGCCTCTTGCGGTTCATGGCTGCCTACCAGGCCTGTGATGACGCAGTTTGGACTGGCCAGCAAGGCTTCGCTGCGCTGGTATTTGGCATTCACTACAGCGGTGATGTTGGATACGCATACTTCCGGACCGGTGAGTTCCGAGTAATGCACACGCAGGAACGAGGTTGGCAGAATGTTCTTCTTGATGGTTGTTTCATCAGCCGACAAAGCCAGGATTTCGCCGGTGTCATCGTGCTGGATGTTGACGTTCATTGTTCCGCTGATGTTTTCCACAGATGCTATGTTCAATCCGCTGACGGAGAATTCGTAACCGATGATTGCATTGTAAGGGTTCACAATCTGCACCTCAAAGGTTTTTGCAGCGGTATCCAGTGCTCCCGGGAGCAGGTAAACGATGTCTTTGGTGTTTTCAAAACCGCCGAACTGGCAGGGATAACCCAGGCCCCAATGGTCCAGGTCTTCGGCGTACAGGCTGCATTCCTGCAACAAAGCCGCGTCGTACACATCAATGTTGCCGTTGATGTGCAAATCGCGGCACTCCGTAGCATTTTCATTATCGGCCAGCGATGCGGCCATATATGACGCCACATCGATATTGTTCCGGATGGTGTCGTGGTTCCAGTCACCCTTCACCAGAATTCCGTTACAAATACCTTCGCAGTCAGGTTGCGCCTCGCCGTACGTTTCTCCCGTACAGTCGGTGTAAATAGGGCAAACTTCATCCAGAAAATCGACCACAGGGTTGTTGCCGTCATAGGAAAGAACGAAACAAGCCTGAGCCCAGTTGTTATCATAGGTTTTTTCGACACGCCCCAGTTTGTCGGGCGTTTTATCCCAGTTTACCCGCATAACGAGGGTATAAGTGCCTGCGGGCAGGTCGGTGATATCCACCCATTGGCAAGGCAGGCCGGAGCCGTAAATATCGCCGCAACCGGCAGTAATGCCCATGTTGTTGCAGCCGTATTGTCCCTGGCCGCCATCGGAACATTCCAGGTCGAGCACACAGAAACCGTTTTTGGTGCCGATGGGCAAACGCGCGCCGTTTTCATCATACAACAGGTATTCTGCATAACCCCGGTAGTGCCAGTGGTTGTGGCAGGGATCCCAGAAAAACTGATCGGAAACGATAGAAGTTGAATTCGGCGGTGCACCGATGTAGTAATCCTGGTTGCCGGTGTTTTTGATATGGGTTGTAAAACGCAGGATATCGCGGTCGCCAATACCTCTGATACAGCCTTCTTCTACAGCGCAGGCATCACCATTTGCAATAAAATCGAGTTGCAGGCTGTTGCGCAATACGTCTTCCAATACAACCAGGTCCGGTGCGTTGGGGCAATCGGGGTCCCCCGGGTAAATACAGGTGTCGCTTACTGAGGCCAGTGGATTGTAGTTGCAGGCTGCCGGATCGGTACAGCCCGTGACTGGTCCGACATAGCTCAGCTCAAAATGTAAGGGGTCATTAACGCAGGCTTGAGCAACATATCCCAGCCGGATATAATAATTGCCACCGGCAGCGAGATAAAGCGTGGCAATAGCGCCGTTTTCACAACCGGCATCGGCGTAAAAAATGGTGCCAGTCTGATCGTTATTGGTTGAAATGTTATTGCAATGGTCGTAAACCCAGATTTTGCTTGGGCAATTGTTGCCAGGGAGGCATGTGCTTATCTGGTATGTGCCGTTGACAGTCGGTACAAAATGATACCAGTATTCGCCGCCGCCCGGAGTGGCCAGCAGCCCTGTGTCTGTAGGAACTGCCGTGTTACAATAGGTTCCGGGGGGACAGTTGAGGTAGGTGTTTTCACCATAATCATAATCGCCGTTCGGGTTTTCGTAGGTTAATGTGTCATTTACATAAAGCCTGTAGTAACCATTTGGCAACATGCCGTCTCCATAGGTGTCTTTGATCCGGAATACAACACACTGATTATCCGGCACACAATAACTAAATGAAGCCTGGTTGCCATCGGCTGGAGCGCCGTTTGCAAAAACGGTTGTACCGTTGGCGTTGGTAATCATCCATGATACCTCGTACCAGTACTGGTCAGGGTCGATTTCAAGGCGAATACTTTTTTGACCCGAAGGGCATTGGGCTTGCAGCGTAGTGAATGCCACAAGGATACAAAGGAGTAGCAGTAAATATTTGTGCATAAACAGTTGGTTATGAATTAAAAACGGCCAAAATTAGTTGAATTGCCTTAAAATAAAACAGCACTGATGGATTTCGTCGTATTTGTGCAAAGCGATCAGGTTTTTGAGAGACATTCTTTCTGTCAAGCGCTGCCCGATTTAAAACATCTTGTCCGTTTATACGTTTCCTGTGCGCCCCCTTTCATTTTACCTTTTCCCACACAACGCATGCGCAAAACCCTGGCATCCATTTTATGTATTTTCTCGTTTTGGTCTATTCAGGCACAAAACAACGACAACTGGAACCTTCGAAAAGACAAAGACGGTGTCAAGGTGTATTACCGCCAAACTTCGGATATTTATGAGATCAAATTGGCTACATCGCTCAAAATTCCGCTTTCCGGTTTGATCCAACTTTTTTCCGAAGTGGATAATTATCCCAAGTGGGGTTATAAAGTAATGGAGGCCAGGTTGCTGCAAAAGGTGTCGGACACGGAAATGTATTATTACTCCCGGCTGGATTTTCCGTGGCCGATGAATGACCGCGACCTCATCATGCATACCAAGTTGTCACAAGATCCGGTCACCAGGCGAATCACGGCGACCAGCGTAGCCGCGCCCGATTATTTACCCATGGTAAAAGATGTGGAACGCATGCGTACGGCACATACACAATGGACTCTTGTGCCCGGCGCTGGCGGATGGGTTTATGTGGAATACTATATTTATTCCCACCCGGCGGGCAATATTCCCGATTGGCTGGTCAATATGGCCATTGATGTGGGTCCACGGGAAACGATTAAAAGTATACGGACCATTATTCAGCAGCAGCGGTATCAGACGGCTAAACTGGCGTATATTAAGGAATGAGGGGTGAGGAATGAGGGATGAGCGGCACGGTCTTTTTTGAGCGTATTAAGATGTTTAAAATATTGATAGTCAATTGGTTGGAATATTTTCCCTCATCCCTCATCCCTCATCCCTCATCCCTCATCCCTCATCCCTCATCCCTCATCCCTCATCCCTCATCCCTCATCCTTCATCCTTCATCCTTC
>JADLCC010000359.1 GCA_020847425.1 Saprospiraceae bacterium | reverse complement strand
GAGGGAGGTACGTTCAGTTACGAATACAGCCTGGATGGCACGAACTGGCAACCATCGCCGTTCTTTCCGGGTTTGGCGGATGGTGTTTACGCCATTTATGCCAGAGACATCAAACAATGTGCTGACTCGACGGAGTTCCTTTTGAATACCATAAAAACGATCGACTTGTCTGCCGTATGGGGCCTGACACTGTCGCCAAATCCGGGTACAGGTTTGTTCTACCTGAACCTGCAGCAGGCGCCGGCAAGCTTGCATGGTGACATCTTCGACATGACCGGACGATCGTTGCGCCGGATGGATTTCACACCGGGCAACGGCGTCTTGCAAACGCAAATTGATGTACAGGATTTGCCGCAGGGCATTTACCTGCTGCGATTGACGGATGGCGTACAAACCGGTACGCTGCGGCTCAGTGTAGTGCGGTAAAACAGAATTGATACTGTGGATAACTTCCGGGCCGCAAACTTTGCCATTCTCCGACGATTTGATGTACTTTTGTCAGTAGATGAGCAACTTTATCGTTTCGGCCCGGAAGTATCGCCCACAACGCTTTCAAGACGTGGTGGGGCAACAGCATGTTGCAGGTACCCTCAAAAACGCATTGGCTACCGACCATGTCGCCCATGCCTTCCTGTTTACCGGACCGCGCGGTGTGGGCAAAACCACCTGTGCGCGTATTTTAGCCAAGATCCTGAACTGCGAAAACCGCACGAAGGACTACGAAGCCTGCGACGAATGCGCTTCCTGCAAATCTTTTAATGAAAATGCCTCGTTCAATATCATTGAACTGGACGCCGCTTCCAATAACTCCGTGGAGCATATCCGCGCACTCACCGAACAGGTGCGTTTCCAGCCGCAACAGGGCCGCTACAAGGTGTTTATCATAGACGAGGTGCACATGCTCTCGAACCAGGCTTTTAATGCCTTCCTGAAAACGCTGGAAGAGCCGCCGCCTTATGCCATTTTTATCCTGGCGACTACGGAAAAGCATAAAATCATCCCGACCATCCTGTCCCGCTGCCAGATATTTGATTTCCGGCGGATCACGGTAGCGGATATGGCGCTGCACCTCAAAGCCATTTGTGTAAAAGAGGGCATCGAGGCGGAAGAAGATGCGTTGCACATTATCGGACAAAAAGCGGACGGCGCTCTGCGCGATGCCCTGTCTATTTTCGACCGCATCACGAGTTTTTCCGGAAAAAAAATCCGGTACAGCGATGTCATCGAAAACCTGAACGTACTCGATTACGACTATTATTTTCAAATCACGGATGCTTTGCTGGCGGAAGACGCGGCGGTTATCCTGAATTTGTTCGACCAGATTTTGCGGAAAGGTTTCGAGCCCGATATTTTTATCACCGGCCTTGCCGAGCACCTGCGCAACATCCTGGTGTGTAAAGACGCTTCCACTTTGGCCTTGCTGGAAGTCGGCGAATCGCTGCGCGAACGCTACCGGAAACAGGCGACCATCACGCCTTCTACTTTCCTGCTCACGGCACTGAACCTGTGCAACGATTGCGATATCAATTTCAAAATGGCCCGCAACAAACGGCTGCATGTTGAAATGGCACTGCTGAAAATGTGCTATATCCACCGCGCTGTACAAGCCGCCGGACAGGAAAAAAAAACGATTGACCTGAGGAAAGACCCCGCTCCGGCAGGTACGAACGGCACAAATGCTGCACAAACAGCCGTTCCGACCCCTCAGCCGCCCAAAACGGGCAACGGCAACGCGATGCCGCTCGATCGAAATGAAATGATCGCACTGGCATCCGGCATCCGGCAGGGCGTGAAAAAAGCGGAAAGTATTCCCCTCCGGCTCGACGCCTATGACCAGGCGGTGGAAGTGGAGGAAGCCCACAAAGCCAGCCTGCAGAGCCGGCTTTCCCTCGAAAATATTCAGACGGAATGGGCCGCTTACGCCAATTCCATCGATTCCAACCTGCTGCGTATGGCGCTCACCGGCGCCGAATTGCACCTCGATGGCCACATTTTAACGGTCACAGTGAAAAGTATTACCGATCGCAACCATGTGCAGGGCGAAACCTTGCGCCTGCTCGATGCCCTGCGCCACCGCCTGCATGACATGACCCTCAAAATAGAGGTGACCATCGACGAAACGAAAGCCCGGGAACAGGTGGTGGTACGCCCTGCACGGGCCCTGACCAGCAAAGAAAAACTCGAACGCCTCAAAGAAGCCAATCCGATGGTGGATGAATTGCTGAAACGGTTTGATTTGAAGTTGGAAGAGTAGTTTGGTTATTGGTTATTGATTATTGGTTTTCAGGCTGGGAAAGGTAGGTGATGAGCCATTTCGGATCCCTTAATTTTACTTTATCACTATAGCCGCGTAGCGGCATAACGTCGGTAGGAAATATCAAAGAACAACGTAAGAAGGTGCATAGTACCGTAACTTTTAGTCAATGTTGCGGTGCTACGCACCTTGACAACCAGATTGGCGGCGATAGTTACCGACGTTATGCCGCTACGCGGCTAAAGGGACAAAGCAGAATTAAGTGCAATGCCGTTTCGCCCTTTTTGCACACTATGATTTTGCATTTTTGCTCAAAACACTTGCTATTTTTGTTTGTTGTTTAGAAGCCAATTCCCCGAAAGCCCGCCAAGACCCCAGGGGCAATGCGCCCTCTCACGTCTCACGTCTCACGTCTCACTTCTCACGTCTAGAAAAAATGCAGTCTCTCTGGCACCTCGAAAATATCGACGTTACCCACCTGCTTTGTCCGCTCAAACTGGGCGATGAAGCCCTGATGGCCAAGCATTTGCACAAAACCT
>JADLCC010000358.1 GCA_020847425.1 Saprospiraceae bacterium | reverse complement strand
CTTTGTGTAATTTTCCGAAACCGGTGTGACAGGCGCTGAGCACCGCCAGGTCGGCCTGTAGTTGCATGATCTGCAACTCATTGGCAAACAACACATTGTTATTGATGGAATCGCCCCGCGGTCTGCCGAACAGCAGGCAGGACAGTTCCGGGTGTTCATCGTTTGCCAGTCCGTGCATGGCCAGCAAAAGAATACCGCAATCCGGCGCAATGTCCTTGAATACCTGTTCACTGGCTGCCAGGCCGGCATATTTGTTCCCGCCCATCAGTGCATGCACTTTGGTCAGTTCGTCCTGCGTGCTTTGAATGTCGTAAATCAATGAATCCGGGATTTGCACGCTGCGGGTAGTTCCCCGGGGCGAATTGCTGCCATAGGTCGGCGCAAAACCGGCGAAGTTGTATTTGGGTGAAGCCTGTTTGCGATGGTCCCTGCTTATTTTTTGCTGCATATCCCACAGCGTGGCAGAATAGGCATAGCCGGTATTCAGGTGATCGAGGAGGTATTTCAGGTCGCGCCACGATGTCTCTGCCGTAGCGGGCTGGTACAGCAATACGTCGAACGGGATGAAAGACAGTGCATCGTCCGGAATGATCAGGAGGTTTTGGGGCTTCGTCTGGTCTTTTTCCAATTCAGGTTGCAGCAACAGTACATACATTTCATATGACATGCGCAGAAACCATTTTTTATCCTCCGGGTTTTCATTATTGGAGGTCATAAAATTAAAAAAACGCAGCACATTGTCCCTGAAAAGGGGCGGCAAAGCCGTTTTCCGGACCGAGAAGGTTCCAGATGTATTGAAATAAAAAATATAGGCATCCGTATCGGTCAGGTAATAATCGATCAGTGCCTGGTTGTTGTGCAGCAAAGCGGCAACTCCCGCTACGTTCATAAAATCCAGTTGATCGGAGAGGTTGGCGTAGTCCGCATAATCACGGCGCAATTGATCCTGGAATTTTTGTTGTGCGCGTTTCACCTGGAACAGTTCCTGTTCGAGTTGTTCTATGTGTTTATCGGATTTACCACCGGTCAATTCTTTTTCGGTAGCGATTTGTTGTTCGAGCCAGGCCATTTTTGCGTCCAGATCCTGTTCCTGTCTGCGAATTTCGGGTGGCAACTGGAAATCGCGGCGCGCTTTGGCGATGCTTTGCAGCAGCAATACCGCGCGGGCTTGTTCGGTCAGGGCAAAAGCCCGTTCGGCGTAGCTGCGCTGTCCTGTTTTCTGATACAGTTGCCAGGCGATTTCAATGGCTTTGTCGAAACGCAACCTCGCTTCCTCCAGGGTGATCAGCGAGGAGGATTCATACGCGTGGGTAGCAATGAGTTTTGCAGCCACCACCGGGATCAGTTCATGGCATTGCAGGGCTTTTTCGAGTTGCCCCAGGGCAAGGTAGACCTGCGCTTTGCCTTCCAGCGCCTCCATGATCGTATTTTCACTGATAAACAAGGAAGGATCGGGCAATTGGTTCGGGTCCTTTGTTGTAAATGGTTTGATCACACTTTGTAAAGCGTAGTGATAGTCCGCTAGCGCTTCCTTGTAGTTATGCTGTAAAAAGTGTACGTTTCCCAATGCGCACGCAGCCTTGGCTATTTCGCGGCGCCTGGAGTATTTTTCGTAGGATTCCCCTTCCTTAATAGCCTTTTTGTATAGTATTTCGGCCAGCGCGTACTCTTTTTGCCCCATCAATATTTCCGCTTCCGTTGTATGATTTTCTATGGAATAATACAGCGAATCTTCATTCATCGACAAGCGGCTGATGCGCTCTGGCACCTTTCTGATCTTTTGTAACGCCTCTTTGGTTCTGCCCAGTTTATGCAACACGATGGCCTCGTTTTGCAACATACTGACCACTACTTTAGGTTTTGACAATTTCAGGTCCAGCCCTTCCCGCACTGTTTTTAATGCCTCCTCATAGCGGTGGGTCTCCATCATTACGATAGCAAGGTCTCCCTGGTCGGCCATTCCTACGGCAGGATGTGCATAGCCATAAGCCACACCCTTACGCAACATGTTTTCTGCACGCGGGTAATCGCCCAGGCGCGTATATAAATTGCCGAGGTTGTGATATAGGTGTCTGGCAGTATTATCACTTTCTTCATGTAACTTTTCTTCAAAAAGATGATAGGCCTGCTCGTAAAAATCCCTCGCTCCAATAAAATCGCCGGCGATGGACTTGCGAATATATCCGGCGCTATTGTATACGAAGACCAATTGTTCCCATTCGGAGGTATTGCGTGGCTGACGCCATTTATTCATCCTGTCAATACCTTGTTGAATAAAGTCCGTACCAGTAAATGGCTGTTTAAGATCATCGGCCCAGACATAGGCCAGGTCAACGTAACTACTGAGCCAGCGTCTAAAATGGTTGTTTTTCTGGAACAATTTTAAGGCTTGCTCGTGGTAATAGGTGGCGCTATCTATCTTGCCATCAGACAAACAGGTTTGGGCAGACGCCATCAGTACTTCAGCCTGAAGCGAATCGGATTGCGCCCGGCTGCCGAGTGCGCACAGCAGCAACCCAAGCATCCAGCAATATTTCATCATGGTTTAAGTATTCTGTTGGAAGTTGCGCCACGCATAAATAATCAGGATAAACACCAGCAGGGCGAGGAAAAACAGGATCCAGCAATTATTATCGCCGCCGTTTTCTTCCCCTACCACAGGATAGGTACGGTCTGGGTTCTGCAATTCACCTGACTGTAGTACATCATTGTCGCTGCATTCAACGCCGCCACTGGCACCCGAAAAAGTAACGCAGACTTTCAGCACGCGTGGGTCATTCACGTACAGTTTTTCTACTCCTGCCAGGTCTGTGTCGATATAAAAATTGACAAATTCACAGCGGGGTTCGTATGGGCGAGGTACACCCCGGATAATAAATCCGTCGAGGACGAGGGAGTCCAACCTGCCATTTAATTTGTGCCAGGTCGCGGTAACACTATCTGGTAGATCTATTAACTCAGGCCGGGTTGCATAGTTTCCTCCGGAAAGATCCCGAAAAACGAGTGAGGGGCGTGTTTCTTGACCTTCTCCTTCATTGCAGATGCGCATGGAAAAGAATACGCGATACTTGCCGTTCTTCAGGTCATTGATTTTGGTTACAAAAAGATTATTGGGATCATGGCTGACCAAGACTGGGATCAATCGAAAGGAAACGCCCTTAATATATTCTGTTTGTGTATCCTCAAATTCCGGGTCGCCTATCGTAACGGCAAGACTTTGGCCAAGATTGACACTAACATCCGGTGCGAACAACGACATAATTTCTGCCCTTACATTTTCCAAAGCAGTTCCAGATAAAGGTGTATCGCCTAATTCAAACGATGCAAAAATGGCATTACCTTTTGGCACTTTGTCTTTCGGAAAGTCTTCCGTAAGCAAAACGGGGAACATTCTCATTTCATTCAAATGAGTTATCAGGGTCGTATCAATGTTACCTGCCCGGTAATCATACTCCAAACAACTTAAAAATTTACTGCTCAACTGGCTTAAAACGCCGTAGTTGTACTTGGACCGGAATTCTTCATTGAAAGTTGTGTCATAATTGGTTTCAAATCCCCGTTCAGGTCTGTAGTACGCGGGTATTTCAAGCCCATCAGGTTTTGCCAGTTTTGTCGGTGTGAATACACCTTCGTCCCAGGTACTGTTGTAGAAAAAAAGTGTCCGGGTGATGTTGTCGCTTTTCAGGTGCGACAAAGCGAAAACGGTCGGGTATGCTTTTCTTATTTCATGGTTGTGGTCAATATCCGCTCTTTTGGAATCAGGATCCGGAAGCCGTACCGGATTGTCGCTGCTGGGACTGTCGGGCGTACCTCCCGTGACCTGCAATTTAATTCGCGCGGCTTTGGGTCTTTCATCGTTGTGGTAGCGTTCGGTTGAATAAACCGCCGGCGAATAGGTCCCCAATTTTGCATAAGTATGCTCTACCCGGTGCGAAGCCACATCCATATGACTGACGTCATTTTCAAATTTCTGGTAATTCCCGTCTCCAAATACCCAGAATGATTTGTACCAGCCGCATACTTTGCATTCGCTGTTTCTGCAATCGTTATTGGGTACTGTAATTTTAGCGTCGTCAAATAAAAAAGTAAATTTGGCATTGTTGCGGGAAACGGTTCCACCAGGCGATCCTTTCAACCCGAGTTCATTTCCTCGAACATCGGGTGTATTGGGTAGGCGTTGGCTTACCACAATTTCCTGTCCGTCATCCTCATATACTTTATTTGGAGGGCAATTTTGTGCATATAGAAAGCATGGAGCGCAGAAAAGAATGGCTGCCATTACGAATTGCATCATGGTCTTCATTAGCAATAGAATTTTTTGGTGAATAATTGTTTTCAGGCACGAAAAGTATTTACTTTTTTGATAAAGCGAAAGAAAACTTCCCGGAATAAAAAAAAGTGCCGCTTTTGTTCACATTTTCTGTAGCCGCAGCATTAAAGTGCAAAAACCGGCTCTATTTTTACCGCCGCCAACCGCCTTCGACTTGCATTACTTTAATCCGTTAAAACCGGCGGCACTACGGCAGGAAACAATATGAACGGAGCACACGACGAACTCGCAGATTTCCGGCGCGATCCAAACAGAGGCAGCAAGGCGATCAACGACCATTGCCGGCCAAAATTTATCCGCTGGGGACTCGAAAACCACTCCATCAATGGAGCCGACCTGGAAGACCTTTTCCAGAACGCCTTTCTTTTGATGATGCATAATATTCAGGAAGGTCGACTGACCGAACTGACGGGTACTTTGTGTACCTATCTGTTCGGGGTGGGGAAAAACCTGATTCGCGCTTTCCTGCGCAGACACCGGCGTACCGACTGGCTGGGTGAAAACACGCCACCGGAATCACCGGGCAATGTGCAGGTTGCAGCAGATATCAGCCTGATGTCGCGCCAAACCAGCGATAACCTCTGGAAAGACGTGGAAGCACTGGGCGAACCTGGTCGCAGTCTGCTCATTCTGACCTACAAGGAAGGCTTGAGCGCGCAGGAAATAGCAGATGTGATGGGTTATGCCAGCGCGGAAGTGGTGCGGCAATTGCACAAACGCGCCCGCCGCGACCTGCTGCTGCTGAAAGCCAAAAAAGTGCTGGATAAACAATCCTATCAGATCCTCTTTTTGTTTTATAAAAAGAACCTGTCAGATGATGAAATTGCCGAACAAATGGGCTTTTCGGGGCCGGAAGAAGTAAAAGATCGCCGCCTGGAATGCCTGGAACAGATTAGATAGTGAGAGGTGAGAAGTGAGAGGTGAGAGCGGGTACCCTTGGCATTTCTTGATAAGAATGCCAAGAGTGAAGTCACCCCCTCTCCGTTGGAGAGGGGGCCGGGGGGTGAGGTCTCAAAACCGGATACGCTCGCAAATCAAGTGTGAAACAACATCCCAGTTTCCTGAAACCAAGCAGTCAATTTTGCCTTTTAAATATTGCCCTTTTTAACCTAATCCCGATACTTACCTAAAACTAAAGACGAACATGAAACCTATTCAATCGATCACAACATGGACAACCGGACAGAAACCTTACTGGAATTATACTATGCCAACGAGCTATCGGAAACCGATGCCGTAGAACTCCGGCATTTGCTCGACAACGACCCGGAAGCCGCTGCTGAATGGAAATGGCAACAGCAAATTGCCACAGCTACCCGCCAGATGAAACTGGAAGCGCCCGCAGCAGCACCGAAACAGCCGCTCCGCATCCTGATCTGGTCTTCTCTGGCCGCCGCAGCCGCGCTGGCAGCATGGGCAGTCGCGACCATTTTTATGCCGCAGCAACCCACTGTGCAGGAAGCCATCGCTTCCAGTTTTGAGCATTATCCCAACAGGATGTCGTTTAAAGCGCTCGATCCGACGGCAGCAGCAGAAGTACCTGCCGATGTAATCCGGGCCTTTCAACTCTACGACGACCCGGCACAATACCGCGCAGCCGCAGAAGCGCTCGGCACGATTGCCTCGAAATACCCGGATCATCCCGAATACGGTTTTTACCACGGTGTCGCGCTATTGGGCACCCAAAACTACCTTGCCGCCGCCGATGCACTGCAAAAAACAACCCTTTCCGACGGACCATACCGGGTACCTGCACTGTATTTCCTGGGATTGGCACAAAGCGGGGCAGGGCGTTACCCGGAAGCCCGACAGTCGTTTGAATCTTATTTGAAAGACAAAGACGGTATCCCGTACCGGAAAAAAGCGGGCGAAATGTTGAAGGTTTTAGCGGAAAAATAACAGGATCGCCCGTTATTTGCCCCATGCAAGTGTTACAATTATCCAAACCTGACCGCACGCTACGCGGCGAAATCACCCTCGAAGGCTCCAAAAGTATCAGCAACCGCGCTTTGATCGTACTGGCCCTGGCCGGCGCCGATCCGGGCGACTGGCTCCAACGCCTTTCCGCATCGAAGGATACTACCACCTTGCAACGACTGCTCACCCAAACGGGTAGCGATGTGTACGACGCCGGCGACGCTGGTACCACTTTCCGGTTTATGACTGCCAGGCTTTGCCTGCAACCCGGTACCCAAACGCTCACCGGCTCCGCACGTATGCTGGAACGCCCCATCGGCGCACTGGTCACGGCCTTGCGCAGCCTCGGCGCCGATATCGAATACCTGGGCAACGAAGGTTACCCTCCGCTCCGCATAGGCCCACCGCAACAACTGGGCAAAATATCACGAGAAGTACGCATACACGGCGGCACCAGCAGCCAGTTTTTGTCGGCCCTGCTGATGATCGGCCCTTGCCTGCCCAACGGACTGGAACTGATTCCGGAAGGCAACCTGGTGTCGCGCCCTTACCTGGAAATGACCCTGCAACTCATGCGGCACTTCGGCGCTCAGGTGGACTGGCAGGGCGAAAGTATTGTGGTAGCGCCGGGCGCTTACACCCCGAAAAAATTTATCGTCGAAGCCGACTGGTCGGCAGCATCCTACTGGTATGCCATGGCTGCTTTAGCGCAGTCGCCTGACATCCGGCTCAACGGCCTGTTCGCCGACAGCTGGCAGGGCGACGCCGTACTCTCCCAAATGATGCAATCCTTTGGTATTCAGACTGTTTTCGAGGGAAAAGGTGTTCGCCTGCAGGCATCGGGTATGGCGCCCAGGCCGGTTTTTGAATGGGATTTTCTGGAATGCCCGGATATCGCACAGACGCTCGCAGTCGTATGCGCCGGCTTGGGGATTCAAGGTATTTTCAGCGGACTGGAAACTTTATCCATCAAGGAAACCGACCGCATTGCGGCGATTCGCAATGAACTCGCCAAAGTAGGCGCTTCGTTCAGCAAACTACCCCCACATTTCTCCAAAAAAAATCCGGACCGGAAGTTTTACCTGATCGATGGCAAGGCGCACTGGAAGGAAACGCCGCAGTTTGCCACTTATGGTGACCACCGCATGGCGATGGCCTTTGCCCCCCTGGCCCTACTGGCGCCGGTGGCCATCGAAGACCCGGAGGTGGTGCGCAAATCTTACGGGAGTTTTTGGGAACATCTGGGAAGTGTAGGCTTTACAAGAGATGTGAGAGGGTGAGAGAGTGAGAGATGGGGGGGGGGGGGGTGGGGGGGGGGTGGGGGGGGGGGGGGGGGGGGGGGGGGGGGGGGGGGGGGGGGGGGGGG
>JADLCC010000357.1 GCA_020847425.1 Saprospiraceae bacterium | reverse complement strand
TAAACTATCTTCTAACGAAAAGCCACTCACGATTCACGACTCACCACTCACAATTCACACATCATAATTCAACACCGGCGCCAGCCAGCGTTCCGCCTCCGCCGTCATCATCCCTTTGCGGCGGGCATAACTTTCCACCTGGTCTTTACCAATCTGACCCAGCCCAAAATACTTGGATGCGGGGTGGCTGAAATACCACCCACTGACCGCTGCAGCCGGATACATGGCGCAACTTTCCGTTAAAATGATACCGGCATTTTGCTCCGGTTCCAGCAATTGCCAGAGGCTGCGTTTTTCCGTGTGCTCCGGGCAGGCAGGGTATCCCGGCGCAGGGCGGATGCCCTGATAAGTTTCGTCAATAAGTTTTTGATTGTCAAGGCTTTCAGTTGGCGCGTAACCCCAGAATTCCTTGCGAACACGTTCGTGCAGGCGCTCGGCAAAGGCTTCTGCCAGGCGGTCGGCCAGGGCCTTCAGCAGGATGGCGGAATAGTCGTCGTGCGCTGCTTCAAAACGTTTGACATGCGCTTCAATTCCGATACCTGCGGTTACAGCGAAGGCGCCGAGATAATCCTGTGGCAAATGGTCGTTCTCAGGCTGTATAAAATCGCTCAGGCAAAAATTGGGTTGGTCTGCCGCTTTCAGGTTTTGCTGGCGCAGATGGCGCAAAACAAGCAATGGTTTTTCTTTACCCTTATCATCAGGGTTGTACACGGCGATATCATCATCGCTGACAGCATTTGCCGGGAAAATACCGATCACGCCACGTGCTGTAAGCCATTTTTCATCAATAATTCGGCGGAGCATGACCTGCGCATCGTGGAAAAGTTTTTTGGCTTCGACGCCTACTACTTCATCTTCCAGTATGGCAGGATACTTACCGGCCAGTTGCCAACTCTGGAAAAACGGCGTCCAGTCGATGTATTCTGAAAGTTCTTCCAGCGGGTAATGGTCGAAGGTTTTAATGCCAGTCATATTGGGCTGCGGAGGCGTGTAGTTTTCCCAGTCCATTTTCATTTTGTTTGCCCGTGCCTGTGCCAGCGAAAGGTATTGTTTGGCAGACTGACGCCCGGCGCGCTGCACCCGAATTTGGTCGTATTCCTGCCGGATACCTGCAATAAAGGCCTGATTGTCACTTTCATTTTTCGTAAGCAGCGAACTGACTACCGCTACACTTCTACTGGCGTCCAGCACATGTACCACCGGCGCGTTGGAGTACTGCGGCTCGATTTTTACTGCGGTGTGCGTTTTAGAGGTCGTTGCACCACCGATGAGCAGTGGGATATGAAAATCGAGGCGTTGCATTTCTTTGGCCATATGCACCATTTCATCCAGTGAAGGGGTGATCAGTCCAGAGAGCCCAATAATATCCACATTTTCCTCGCGCGCCGCTTTCAGAATTTTATCAGCAGAAACCATGACGCCAAGATCCACAATGTCATAGTTGTTGCAGGCCAGTACCACGCCGACAATATTTTTGCCAATATCATGCACATCGCCTTTGACGGTTGCCATCAGGATTTTGCCTTTGGCGCTCGTGTTACCGCCTTTTTGAGCCTGGATGAACGGTTCCAGGTAAGCGACGGCTTTTTTCATGACACGGGCCGATTTGACCACCTGTGGCAAAAACATCTTACCCGCGCCAAACAAGTCGCCGACCACATTCATCCCGTCCATCAGCGGCCCTTCAATCACCTGAATAGGGGAGGGGTACAACAAACGCGCGGCCTCGGTATCTTCTTCCACAAATTTGTCGATACCCCTGACGAGCGCGTGAATGATACGCTGCTGAACAGGTTCATTCCGCCACGCCAGGTCCTCTTCGATGGTTTTTCCACCGGTATTTTTGAACGATTCGGCCAGTTTGACCAACTCTTCCGTTGCGTCAGGTTTTCGGTTAAACAACACATCTTCAATGCGTTGCAGGAGTTCCTTGGGTATTTCCTCGTAAATTTCCAGCATCCCGGCATTGACAATTCCCATGTCCATACCTGCGCGGGTGGCATGGTACAAAAATGCGGAATGCATGGCTTCCCGCACGGCGTTGTTGCCCCGGAAAGAGAAAGACAAATTGCTGACTCCGCCGCTTACTTTGGCGCCCGGACAGGTCGCTTTGATCTGGCGGGTGGCTTCGATAAAATGAATGGCATACTCGTTGTGCTCTTCTATACCTGTCGCAACGGCAAAAATATTAGGGTCGAAAATGATGTCCGTCGGGTCGAATCCAACCTGTTCGACCAGGATTTTATAGGCGCGCTGACAAATCTCTACTTTGCGCTGCATGGTATCGGCCTGGCCTTGTTCATCAAAAGCCATTACTACTACTGCGGCCCCGAAACGCCTGCATATTTTAGCCTGACGGATAAATTCCTCCACGCCCTCTTTCATGGAAATGGAGTTGACGATGCTTTTTCCCTGCAAACATTTTAGCCCGGCCTCGATTACCCGGAATTTGGAAGAGTCCACCATAACCGGCAACCGTGCAATATCGGGTTCGGCAGACATCAGGTTCAAAAAGTCGACCATCACTTTTTCGGAATCCAGCAACCCTTCATCCATGTTGACGTCGATGATCTGGGCGCCGCCTTCTACCTGCTGCCGGGCGACGGTCAGCGCCTCGTTAAAATTGCCCTCTTTAATCAGTTTGGCAAATTTGGCGGAGCCTGTGACATTGGTTCTTTCCCCGATATTGACAAAATTCATGTTCTCCCGGAGAATAAGCGGCTCCAGTCCGCTGTACATGCTCAATGGCGGACCGTCCTGTTTTTTCGGCACCCGCGGAGCGATGTTTTTGACGTGTTTGGCAATGTGTTCGATGTGTGGCGGGGTTGTGCCGCAGCATCCGCCTACAATATTGACAAAGCCCGAACGCGCAAACTCTTCAATAAATGTGCACATTTCATGCGGCGTCTGGTCGTACTCCCCGAATTCATTGGGCAAACCGGCATTGGGATATGCGCTGATGTAACAATCGGCAATGCCGGACAATACTTCAATGTAAGGCCGCATTTCTTCCGCACCCAGGGCGCAGTTGAGCCCGACCGACCACGGGCGGGCGTGTTTCACGGCAATCCAGAAAGCCTCCACAGTTTGACCGCTCAGGGTACGGCCGGACGCGTCGGTAATGGTTCCGGAGATCATAATGGGCAATTTGCGCCCTTTTTCCTCAAAAACTTCGTCGATGGCATACAATGCAGCCTTGCAGTTGAGCGTATCAAAAATCGTTTCAACCAAAATAATATCAGACCCGCCGTCCATCAGACCGCGCACCTGCTCGGCATAGGCATTTTTGGCTTCATCAAAAGTGAGCGCCCGGTAGCCGGGATTGTTGACATCCGGCGAAAGGCTCAGGGTTTTGTTGAGCGGGCCTATTGCACCGGCTACAAATTTGGCACGTTCTGACCCATGTTTATCCAGATACGAATCCACGGCATGCCGCGCACAGCGGGCAGCGGCAAGGTTCAACTCGTATGCGATGTCCTGCAAATCATAATCAGCCTGCGCAATACTCGTACTGCTGAACGTATTGGTTTCAATAATATCAGCGCCGGCATCGAGGTATTGCCTGTGGATTTCTTCGATCACATCCGGACGGGTGATGCACAGTAAATCATTGTTGCCTTGCAGGTCTTTGTGGAAATCATGGAAACGCTCGCCCCGGAAATCCTTTTCCGTTAGGTGATAGCGTTGAATCATCGTTCCCATTGCACCGTCGATAACGAGTATACGGGATGCTGCGGCCTGGTTCAGGCTTTCTAATATGTTTTTCGTCACGGGCTGGATGTTATCTGTTATTAGTTATCAGTTATTAGGGGTTGAAACACTTGGGCCTGGAAAATGGTTTGGCGAAGATTAGATCAATATTGGTGAAAGGGGGGAAAAGAAATTAATCCATATTCATGATTTAAAGCCTGAAAGCCTTGATAACCAATAACTAAAAAACCATTTTGGTTTTTTCCAGGAACGCTGCGTCTATGGTAATCAAAAGGCTGTGAAACAAATAACTGAGTTCCACCTGAAATTTGTGCTTGCCTTCGGCTTTGATAATCCTGCCTTTCATACCCATCAATGCGCCCGCTGCAATTTCCACCACATCTCCTTCATTCAGGTGTCCCTGCACCACCTCCACATCGAGTCCGTCTTCCAGGGTTATCCTACGCATAATATCAATTTCGTGTTCAGGAATGGCAATCATGTTTTTATTAAACTTGACAAAACCGCTCACATTTTCCGTTTCCAGCACCGGCACATATTGTGTCCGGATGATCCGTACAAACACATAACAATTGATGAGCGGTTTTTCCACCATGCGGGTGCTGCGCGTATACCGCCGCAACAGCCGTTGCAAAGGCAAATAAGCATGAATGCCTTTTTTGCTGAGCATCCGCTGCACAAATTTTTCACTTTTGGAGCGGGTATACACAGCGAACCAGCGCGGCTCCGTTTCGTCTAACTGATTGATTATCTTATCCATACAACACCTTCTTCCACTTTTGAATACGCATCGCCGCTTTCCGGACAAACGGCCCTGTTGTTTTGATCAAATTGCAGGCGGTGTCCGTAGCGACTCACCCAACCTGCCTGTCTGGCCGGATTGCCGACTACCAGGGCAAAAGCGGGAACGTCTTTGGTCACCACTGCGCCGGCGCCGATCAAGGCGAATTCACCGATCGTTATACCGCAAATAACAGTTGCATTGGCGCCGATAGTGGCGCCTTTTTTTACCAGGGTAGTTCGAAATTCGTTTTTCCTTTCGATAAAACTCCGCGGATTGATCACATTGGTAAACACCATGCTGGGCCCGAGAAACGTGTCGTCCTCACAAATGACTCCGGTGTACAGGGAAACATTGTTCTGGACTTTCACGTTGTTGCCCAGTTTGACTTGTGGCGACACCATGACATTTTGCCCTAAAATACAGTTTTCTCCTATTTCAGCCAGGGGCATGACATGGCTGAAATGCCATATTTTCGTAC
>JADLCC010000356.1 GCA_020847425.1 Saprospiraceae bacterium | reverse complement strand
CGCAGGATTTTGTGCTGTGACAAGGCTGTTTTGAGGAGCAATGCGTGGGTATTGTAACGAAAAACAAACGCAGTTACAGTGCAAAAGGCAAAGTCCATAACTCAAACTAATATCGACTTGGTACTTATAATTACAATTCAACAATCCTGGATTCGCCGGCACTGTTGTCTTTACACGTCCACTGCCAATATTCTTTTAAAACCAGTTTTCCTTCCGGGTTTATTTCGGGGTATGAAATGCACTTCCCTGTCATCAATTCCATATTTTTATTGATATGGTGGTACACAAATTCCAGGTGTTTGCCTTCGATGACTTTACCCACTAAATGCCCTTTGATAATGTCACCACCCTGATAATCGGCAGAAATAACATCACCAGTTTGCCTGTAATGGAAAATTGTTTCTGCCGACACTTCTCCGTTGTCGGAATTGGATTGGGATTTAAAAGATTTGTTGTCAAGATTCAGCATATAGTCAGGTTTGATATTTTGATCCGTGTCCAATCCTTTTCATCCGTGTTCTCTCTCAAAAAGGATACCCAAACGAAAAATTCCAGTTTAAATTTTCCTTTCTCCACGCACCGCTCCCAAAATGCAAGTCGCCGGCCACCCAGCGCTGTCCGGCAGGCAGGTAGGGTTTAGATACCGGAAAAGCCAGGTCGAGCCGCAATACAAAAAATCCAAGGTTCACCCGGAGTCCCGTACCGATGCCGACCGCCAGTTCGCGGTAAAAACTACGTACCCGGAAACGCGAAGCATCTGTAGCATCGGGGCCGGATGTAAGCCACACATTGCCCGCATCCATAAAAAAAGCCAGTTCGGGAAAACGGCCGATGGGTACACGGTATTCCAAACTGCTCTCTATCAACAGGTTACCGGTGTAGTTGCCCACATTTAGATTTCCGGAAGTGGTATCCCGGGCCTGGCTGCCCGGGCCGACAGTGCGTGGCGCGAAAGCCCTTACGCTGGAGGCCCCGCCGAGTACAAAACGGTCGAGCAGGGCAATGGTTCCATTGCGCCGGAGCGGAATACCGGCGCCAACGGCCAGGCGGAGGGCCAGTACATTGCGTGCATTCGTTTTTTGGTATTGGCGGTAGTCGGACTCGATAAATAAGTTGAGTGGGCTGGACAGTTTGTAGTCGGTGGGCAGGTATTTATTGTTCGTATAACCACTCATTTGAAGGGCATAACGTTGCCGGAAATACCTGGTATGTCGCCGGGCCGGTTCCAGCCGCTGGTCGAAAGTGAACGTATAATTGGGTTTGTATTCAACAAAAGTCAGCAGCGCCAGAGAAGCGCCCGTAGTATCATTGGGTATTTCTTCGATCAATTGCCGGCGGACATCCTGTTTGCTGACGGTTGAATATTGTAAACCCAGGTTGAGCGGATTAGCCTCCTGCACGACCGAACCGCGGCGGTTTTTTTTCCACAAATAACCGGCTTCAGCCTGTACCCGCTGGAAACTCAGGCGGAAACGGCCCAATTCGGGCAGGTTGTATTGAAACCAGTTGGTTTCATGTCGCAGACTGAATTGTGTGGTGCTGAATGCCAGGCTTTGTTTCTCCCCGAGAAACAAAAAACGCGGCAGGGAAAGCCTGCCGGAAATATCGCTAACCACAAAATCCTCGAAGTCGAAGTTGCTTTTGTCCGTACGCAGGTATGCGCCGTTGAAAGCCACCCGCAAGGCTTCGGCGCCCTTAAAGAGATTGCGGTGGTTGTATGCCGCGCCGGCGCGCAGGCCGTAGTAGAAACTGGGCGAAAACACCCCGGATAGGGTTGCCTCTACCCGTTCGGGACGATAGGGAGTCAGGTAAATTCGGGCATCCAGCAGCGAATCCGACTCAGCAGATACCTCAAACCGGATGTTGATGAACTTGTAAACATTCAAATTCAACAGCCTGTAAATCGTCGCCTGGTAATCATTGTTGTTGTAAAATTCACCGCAGCGCAGGATAATTTGCCGGTTCAGGATGTCCGGTCTGACTGGCATATTTTGAAAAACATACCGGATGCAATCGAAGTTTAGGGTGTCGTTGCGCCGCAGTGCCGCAGCAGATTGTTGCGCCAGGTCGTAGTCCGGATAAATGGTAACGCTGGCGAGGCGGTACTGCTGCCGTTCGCTTTCACTGACCTCTTTTTTTACCCGCAGGGTCAGGTTCAAATCGCCGGGCGGATGCAGCGTATCGGCCTCAAACAACAGGTGATCGGGGCTGAAAAAGTACCAGCCGTGGTTGCGCAGGGTGTCGGACAAGCGCTGGCGTTCGCCCATGAGTTCTTCCAGGTGGTAGAACTGGCCGGGTTGCACCAGCGATTCGGGCCGCAATACCGAAATACTGCGGGTCAGGGTGCTGGAGCCGGGCGGGAAAACAACCCCATCAACTTTTTCCCGGGGCGACCTGACCAGCACCTGGTGCAACAATTTGACGGAATGTTTGCGCACTTTTTCGTCCGACGAAATGGTTGTTTTGAAAAAACCGTCGTTGGCAGCGCGTTCTGCCAGCAATTCGCGGTGCCTGTTGGCGATTTTGGGTTCAAATAGTACGGGGGCTTCGCCAAAACGGTTTGCAATGAAATTGCCCACACTTTTCGGCCTTCTGTTTTTAAACATGCTGTAGACCGACAGCCGGGGGCGCATCCAGAGTATTTTTTTGTTGGGGCGTGGCAAAATAACAGCATTTTTGAAATCTGCTTTGAGGATTTTGGTGGATCCGAGTTCGTCCGCTTTGCTGATCCCGACTTTTGCGCCGGCGTACAACCGCTCTCCTTCGCTGAGGTGGGCGGTGCCGGTGCAGCCGGAGCCGAGTGCGAACAGTAGATAACTAATAACGAATAACCGATAACTATTTGCCTTCATTGCTTTCCAAATTCTTTGGTCAATATAAAACCGGCCCCCGAGTTCCGAAGGTTGGCAGAAGAAGCATTTAGCAATTCAAAACCTCTTTCCGAAAATACGGTCACTTTTAATTCTCCATTGGGCGTGAGGGCATATTCAATGGACGCGTTTTCGAGGGCACTGTGTACATTTTCGCCGCTGGAGCCGCCGACAGAGGCGCCGCCGGAGAGTTTGAAGGTCAGGCGATCCTCAAAAAATGATTTTTGTAAACGCAACTGATAGTTGGTGGCGCCTTCGGCCTGAGTAGCGCCCGTGTTGCTTGCGCCTTCCGTAGTCGCCAGATCCACGTCGATCCAGGTTAGGTACTGGTCGGCCAGCGCATTGAGTTGGCCGGTGAGGAAACTGCTCAAGCCGGATTGCAGCGGATTGCTTCCGCTGACCGGCGAAGTGACCCCGATGGATTCGCCGATGAAATTGCGCAGCAGCAATACGCCGAAAACCTGCCGCGACAATAAATTTTGATCCTGATTGACATTGGACAGGGCACTTTCTACGAGTCCCTGCTGCTGATTGCTGAAACGGGCGCTCAGGCTCTCCTGCTTTTCGGCGGAAGGATAGATAAACTGAAATGTGACATCCGGCTGCGTCGCCGAACCGCTCAGTGTGGTTTGTAATAAAAACGTTTGAGACTTGCGGTATGCCGCGGCCTCTTCTGCCGTAGCCGACGATAACTGATTGACAACCAATGGATAAGGCGAGGCTTTGAACTGGTAGCGCGCTTTCAGGTCCAGTTCCGGTGTCAGGATATCGCCTGTCCAGGTAATCGTGCTGCCCGAGATCACTTCAAAACTGCGCTTGACGACCGACTGGTAAGAATAATTGTAAACGCCGCTCACCAGTTCGACCCGCCCGGCCAAAGTCATGTTCCCGTTGGTCAACTGATCGAATTGCAGTTTGCCAGTGGCTTTGCCCCGAAAATCGTCGCCGGTAACGGGATTGATGACACTGTTGACTGTCAGGTTGGAGTCGATTTCGATACTGGCGCTGAGGGTATATGGTTGTGCGTTGACCGGCGCATCATAAATTGGAGGGCGCACATATTGGCGCGGCGGCGGCAGGAAATACACAATACCTTCGTGTTGCAGGGCTTGCGTCGCCACGTCGTATACATACGTGAAACTTGATTCCTTGGCGGTTTTGATGACCAAATGGATATCCGGTTGGCTCACAGGTCCGCGCACCGTGCCGTCTAAAGAAGCATATAGTTCTCCGAAATACACCGGATTTTGTTGTCTGGTGGAATTAAGCACCTGCCAACGGTCGGCGTGCAGCGTCAGGTTGCTTTGAATATCTGTCCAGTCTTTTGTTGTTAAATTACCTTTGATTTCCAGCGTTTTACCATAAGGATCGCGCAGGTTGACGCCATCCAGTACAATACCCGTTTCGGTAAATTCCAGTGGCGTTTCGCTCAATTCATAGCGCACATTGGTCAGCGCAGGGGTGAAAAAAGTCTCATGCAACTGCATACTGCCGCGCACTTGCGGTGCATCGCTGTTGCCTTTGATAACCAGGTGCGCATCGGCCCAGCCGCCTAATTCCAGCAACAGGCCGGTCAAAAAAATGTCGAAGTTGTTGTAGTTCAATCGGTCGATATCTACCTTGAAATCCAGTCCGGTTTTGCCGGATTCCAATCTGCGCGTCGCCCCTTCCACCTCGATGGATTGGCCGGCTCCTGTCAGGGTAAAATTTCGGATTTCAACGCCGCCGGACGCAATGCGCAACTGGTTTGCTGCATTTACCGTCCATTCTTTGTAGTCGATAACCTGGCGCGGAGCGAGTTTGACTAAAGTTTCTTTTGACGTATTATTGAGCAAAGCCTGCAAAGTCAACAAAAAACGGTCGCGGCCGTCGTCGCTTCGGGCTTTAAACGATACGTCTGCGACATGGTCCAGAAACTGTCCATTCAGTTCGGCGTTTTGCACAAAAGTTTTTTCCCCCCGCATCACCAAAGGCGTCGTCATAACGAACAGTGCAGCCGTATCGCCCGCATAGGAACGCACATTAAGGGAATCGACCGCCCAACTGCGATACACGATGCGCGGCACGGCTACACGGAGGTTGAAATAATTGCGCTGCGCCACCAGTGATCCTTCGAGGTACATGGGTTCCAGTTCGGTCAGGCCCGGCACGATCCCCGTTGTCAGTACATCGGTGTTTAACAAACGCAATTGTACGGACAGCGAATCCTTCCCTACTGGCGGAACATAAGCGGTACGGTCCACTATAAAATACTGTTCGGCAATATTAGAAATCGTGGCAGACAGATTGGCTGGTACAAAATAACCTTTGATTTCGCCCTGCAACCAGTTGGAAGCGATGTTGATACTGTTGTTGTTGTTGTCCAGTTTGACATCCAGTACCAGATCGCCGGGGCGAATGTGCACCGTATCGTATTGTAAATCAAGGTTTTCAATAGTGATTTTAGCCGTCAATGTATCCAGCGATAAACCCTCGGAATGGGAAAGTATATGCATACACACCGTAGTGGGGCGATTCGACCAACCGAATTCACGCAAGTCCAGGCAATTGAGCGTAATATCCGTTTCCAGCACCGGAATTGCGGTACTGAAATCGATGGATGCCTTCGCAACTACTGCTGCCCGGTCGTCGGTAGACTGGAATTGTCCGGAGAAAAGTTTATCGTTCACAGCGCCTTTAAAAGTGATGTCGCGCAGGATGAGGTTATCCCAGATCAGAGAATCTATTTTTCCGATCATTTGAATGTCGGCCGACTCACCTACCTGAAAACCTGCTCCGCTGATGTGGGCGTTGAGACTCAGCGTTTTGAGCGGGTTCAACGCAGTACTGACAGCCAGGCGGCTGAGCCGCAGGTTTTGGGCTTTCACATCCATTTGATAACTGCTGTCGCGCAGGGTTCCGTCCAGGTAAATTTGTCCGAGCTCGCCCAAACCGATAAGGGCTTGAGCCGCTGCATGCTGCACCGTACCCTGTGCATGTGCATCTACTTGCACAAAATCGGGTAAACGCAGCACATTTGTAATCACGGAATCGGGTGCGTAACCCAAAATTTCCTGCCGTGCCAGTGTGCCGTTAAAGGCAATGTCGAAGCCGAGTAGATCAGGCGTTTGCAGGTTTTTGAGCAATCCTTTAAAAGCGAGATGGCTTTTTGCTCCGCCGCGATAGGCTATAAATTGCAGGTCCGTTTCCAGGGCTGCCAGGCTGCCGCGCAGGGTCCCGGTGGTCTGCAATTGGTCTGGCAATTCCATATCTTCCAATTCCAGATAGGCAAAGAAATTTTTTGGGGCCTCCAGCCGGTTGATTTGTACATCCACACCCAGTCGGTCGGGATTGTTTACATCGGTCAGGTAGCCCGCCAGATCGAACTGCAAGGGTGGGCCGGTTTCCGGTTGAAAAACTGCGCCGTTTTGTAGAGCACCAATTTCGCCGCGTAAGGACAATTGCAGGCGCGACATGGTACCGTCGAGGCTGCCCGAAGCGCTCAGCCACGCGGGGAGTGGCTGGGCCAGTATGGAGTCAGGCGGTG
>JADLCC010000355.1 GCA_020847425.1 Saprospiraceae bacterium | reverse complement strand
AGGTTTTTAAAAATGTTGGAAGTTTTTATAACCTTTTTAAAATCAACGAATTGCGGTTCTATGTCGGCGCTGGTTTGCTCCAGAAACTGCTGGGCAAAACCGGACATATCCGAGCGGTTCACTTCAATCGGCGTAATGGGCGGTTTGTCCACTTTCATCACGGATTTGTCTTCGCCGTGGTGTTTGAACACGACGGCATAATTATCCGTCCGCACCAGCTTTTGGGCGAAGGCAACAATATCCGCTTTCGTGATTTTTTCCAGTTTTTTCCAGCGCTGCACCATATCCGACCAATCGATACCCAGGATAAATGCATTGCTGATGGCATTGGCGCGGCCCTGGTTTTTTTCAAACTCTTTGGTTTCCGAGAGTTTCAGGTCTTTTAAAACAGCCGTAGGAAGCCAGTCTTCAAAATTGCCGTTTTGCAGGTTTTCAATTTGCTCCAAGAGGATTTGTTCCACTTCTTCCAGCGACTGTCCATCGCGGGGTTTGGCGTGCAGTATGAGGCTGCTGAAATCTTCCATCACCCGCGGGTAAGCGAATGCTTCGAGTAGGCGTTGTTTCTGTGTGATATTCAGGTCGAAAAGTCCAGCCTGGTAATTGTGTAGCATACCGGCGATCATGGGCAGCAACTGCGCTTCTTCCGAACCGGCGCCATCAAAACGCCAGGCCATTTCAATCCAGGCAGTTTCCTGTCCGTACACATCGCGTTGTATGCGGGCGCTCAGGGGAGGCTGTGGCTCGAAATGGAATTCAGGAACGGGTTTGGCCTGGAATTGGCCGAAATGCCGTTCCGCCAATTGTACGGCTTGTGCAGGGTCGAAATCGCCGACCATTACAATACCAATATTATTCGGTATGTAATAGCGGTCGAAAAACTGGTAAATGTTTGTTTGCGAAGGATTTTTCAGGTCTTCACCGCGCCCAAGTGTGGTTTGGGTGCCATACGGATGCGTGGGGGTGAGCACCTCCTGCATGGCTTTCATCGTTTTGCGAAAATCGCGGTCCTGGCTAATGTTGTATTCTTCAAAAACTGTTTCCAGTTCGGTGTGGAAAAGCCGCAGGATGGGCCGGCGGAAGCGCTCGGATTCGAGGGCGAACCAGCGTTCCAGTTCGTTGGACGGAATATCGTTGACATACACGGTTTGTTCCACCCAGGTATAGGCATTGGTATCTTTGGCGCCGATAGCGCTCACCAGTTTGTCGTATTCATTGGCAGCGGCAAATTTGGCTGCTTCAAAACTCAGGCGATCAATTTCCGCGTACAACACCGCTTTTTTGGCAGGATCCTGCTCCTTGCGGTGCGCTTCAAACTGCTGCTCGATCTGGTCGAGCAATGCTTTTTCGCGGGGCCAGTCGAGCGAGCCGAGTCGGTCCGTTCCCTTGAACATCATGTGTTCGAAGTAGTGCGCCAGCCCGGTCGTATCTGCCGGGTCGTGTTTACTGCCTGCCCGCACGGCGATTTCCGTATACACCCGGGGTTCATCTTTATTGACGGAAAGGAAAAGGCGCAGTCCGTTGGCAAGCGTGTGCATTTGCACCTGAATAGCGTCGCCGGAAACGGATTGAAAAATGGTATTCTTGGATGGTGCGTAGTCGTGCATATGTTTGAAGTTATTCCCTGGATGTATCCCGGTTTTCACAGGAATACTATCAGGCCACTTTATAATTGGCTAAAAACGAAATGAAACAGTATATCGCGTGCTTGGTTGGTTGAAACGGCAAAAAAACGGGAATTTTTGCACATTCTGGGGAGATTTTCCATTTCAACAAGGGTAAATCTTAAAAAATAACTGCCCGGAATGGCAAATAGGGCCATCCGGGCAGTTAAGAGCGTGTTCGGGAATTTTTTGCCGGGCCTGAAAAACGTCTTTTTCGGCTGTTTTTCACCTTTTTTCAGTCACGTAGTCACCGCTATGCTCCTGAAAAAACGAGCAAAACAGTCAAAAAACCCACTTTTCCATGCTCCGTCAAAAATTCCCGAACACGCTCTAAGTACCAGGTCAATATCCGTTTTTAATAGAAAATGTCAAATTTCTCCGTGCATACGCCGGACGGAATCCATCAGGTTGGATTTTTTGCGGCGCGACACTTCAATGGAATCGCCGTTTTCCATAATCAGGTAACCGCCCTCGCCTTTGATGTAGGTTTTCATAAAATTCATATTGACGATATGTTTTTTATGCACCCGCACAAAATTGAGTGAGGTGAGCGTATCCTCGTATGCTTTGATGGTCCGGCTGGCCGTAATTTTGTCGCCGGATTTCAGCATAAAATGGGTGTAATTGTCTTCCGCTTCAAGCCGGATGATTTCGCTCAGGCGAACGAAATGCACGCCGTCCATCGCAGAAATGCCAATTTTTTCAAAGGTATTCGGTGCATTGGGGGCGTAGTTTTGCTGCAACACTTCCAGGCGTTCCTTAGTACCTGCGTTTTTCTTCCGGATCCGACCGGTGGCGCGGATGAGTTCCTCGCGCTCGATGGGTTTGGTGACATAGTCGATAGCGGCAAATTCAAAAGCCTGCAAGGCGTATTTATCATAAGCCGTCACGAAAATAATATCAAAAGAAACCTCCTCCAGTTGTGAAAGGGCCTGAAAGACCAGGCCGTCGGGCAGACTGATATCCAGAAAGGCCACGTCGAACTGGCGGTCGCGGTCGTCGGCTGCAAGGCGCAACAGGTCGGCGTTTGAGGCGCCGGTGGCTACCACCTCCACTTCCGGGCAGTATTTTGCGAGCATATTACAAAGGTTTTCAAGGCCTTCGGGTTCGTCTTCGATGAGCAGGGCGCGGGTGGTCATATGTGTGGATCTTGTTTTTGGAAAAATGGATTTGAAAGGGGCAAAATTCCTCTTTTTTGCGAAAAAATAAGGCTGCCTAAAAAGTTGATGAGGGTTGATAAGCGCTGATGAGGGTTGATATAAACTGCTAAATGAAGGGAGTATTCACTTTTCGAGCAGCTAATATCAACTTTTATCAACCCTTGTCAACCCTCATCAACCTATTTAGACAGCCTTAAATCAAGAATATTTATCTGCCGGTCAATATTGGCGTATTTTGATGCGCATCCCGAATTTGGCGGTGTCGAAATTATTGAGTTTGCGCAGGCTTTCCACGGAAGTGGCGTACTGTCGGGCGATATCTTCCAGCGATTCGTTGCGGCGTACCGTGTGGTACTGGAAACTGGTTTCGTTGGGTTTTTGATTGCGCTGGATGGTCTCGATCTTTGGCTGCGGCGGTGCGGATGGCGCTACTGCCGAGGGTTTGGCTGCCGGATCGGAAGCGACGGGTTTGCTGCCCGGTTTGCCTGTTTCTTTTTGTGGTTTGGTGGCAGCCTGCACTTTTGCACCCGGCGCTTCAATACGAATGCCGCTGCTGTGTTTTTGTACCAGGACAGGGCGCCAGAGGTTGAGGGTCTGGTTGGGGTACACAAAATTGGAACTCAGTTTGTTCCAGGCACAGAGTTGATCGCCGCACAAACCCAGTTTTTGAGCGAAGGCATCGATGTGTTCTGCTTGCGAAACATTTACGGAACTCTGGTAATACCGTCCGT
>JADLCC010000354.1 GCA_020847425.1 Saprospiraceae bacterium | reverse complement strand
TAAGTTGTCGTTGGCGGGGACGTGCAACGACGGCCGGAAAAAGCAAAAGGCAAACGGGCGATATACAAATGTGCGGGGCCGTAGGACCCCTACGGTATGCACACAAAATTGCTAAAAAACCAAGTTCTTATTGCCATCAGAGTTTTTTACCACAAAGTGCACGAAGTGTTTTTCACAAAGATCACAAAGCGTAGCGTTGACTCGTCCCGCTTTGTATTTTAAGTAATAATCACTTAAATACTGTAAATGACAGGAAAAACGCGGTCAACTCTACGCCTTGTGATCTTTGTGAAAAACACTTCGTGTAATTTGTGGTAAGATAACTCATGTGGGTTATGTTTGAGTTTTGCCTTTTATAAAACCCCCGTTTCCAGCAACGTCAATTGCCCCAAAGTAGCATCGAGTGCCGCCTGAATACCATAAGGGAAGGTCATTTGATGCGCTACATGCCCAAAAGGAATGCCATATACCACTGGAATACCCAAATTTGCAAACCGGTCGCGCAATGTTTCCTGCAGGGTCAGGGAAAGGGAGTCGCCTTTAGGTTTGCAATCAGCAAAAACACCCAGCGCTATTCCCGCCGCTTTGCTCAGGTCGCTGCCCTGCAGCATCTGGGTCAGCATCCTGTCGATGCGGTAAGGCTGTTCGCCCACATCTTCGATAAACACAATTTTATTTTTATAGGAAGGCGCAAACGGTGTGCCCACCAGCGCGGCCAGCAAGGTCAGGTTGCCGCCGATGAGTTTGCCTGTGGCTTGTCCGGGTGTTACCACAAATGGTTGATAAGCATCGTCTTCCGGCAGTTCGGCAGCCTTCGGGATCTGTACAGTATATGGTGTAACCGGCTCCATCAGCACGGAGCGAAAATGCCGCAGGGTATTTTCCGGGAATTCGGAAGCCGCAACTGGTCCGTGGAATGTCACCAGACCGCTGCGCTGCTGAATGGCCAGGTGCAGTGCCGTGATATCGCTGTAACCGATCAGCACTTTTGGATGCCTGCCGATCAGGTCGAAGTCGATATGTGGCAACAAACGACTACAGCCGTAACCGCCCCTGATACACCAGACCGCGTCGATGGCAGGATCGCTGAAAGCCCAGTGCAAATCCTCCAGGCGTTGGGCGTCCGAACCGGCGAGGTAACCGTTTTGTGCGTATAAATGGGGTGACTCCTTGATTTGAAACCCCAGCGCGCTGAGGTTTTGCTGCGCTGCCTGCCTTTTTTCTTCCGAAAACGGGCTGGCAGGCGCAATCAAACCAATGGTCATGCCGGCGCGAAGCCTGGGCGGTTTGTGTAATTTGGTGGTCTGTAAAGGATCAGTTTTTTCCATAAAACGAAGTGCCGGAACGCCCCCGGCGAGCGCCGCCATTCCTGTTGTTTTAAAAAAAAATCGGCGTTGCATATGCGAAACGGACAAAAGAAAAAGGTATAGATGCTTGATTATCAGCCCTGATAACTAATAACTGATAACCGACAACTACTTATATCTTGATGTAAATCTTTTTCACATACAACCATCGGCACACCAGCCAGCACACCAGCATATATACAAATGCGAACAAGAAGGAACTGAATTCCGCCCCTTCAATGGGTTTAAAAACAGTGGTATATATCCAGTCGGCCGCACTGATCGTATCGGCGCCGCTGGTCCACCGGATCGCAGAAAGGCCCATGATGAGCACTTCTGAAAACACATAAGCAAACAATGCATTGGCGCCGAATGCCAGGAAAAAACCGGTGCCGTTGCGCCACCCGCGTACGTCGAGGAGCCATACACTTGCCGCCAGACCGACCATCGAAATGCCGCCGGCATAAAGCACGTACGAACTGGTCCAGAGTTTTTTATTGATCGGGAAAAACAGGTCCCAAGCCAGCCCGGCAAAACCGCAGATCAGTCCGAACACCAGCAGATCGCGCACCAGCAGGTCCTTTTGTTGCGAGCGGTAGGCCAGCAATTCACCGCTGAGCCACCCCAGAATAACCGTTACAATAGCCGGAAGCGTACTCAGCAGCCCCTCCGGGTCGAAGGCGATGCCGTCGCCATGGTACAGGTGGCTGTCGCCGAAAAGCATCCGGTCGAGCACGCGTACGGCATTGGTTTGCAGGGCATAAGGATCGGCGCCCATAAACGGGAATTTCCATAAAATAGCCCAGTACAACAACAAAATGCCTGCGGAAACCCAGATGAGCATGCGCCTGTTGAGGCTGAGCACCAGCACTGAGGCCAGACCATATCCCAGCGCCAGTCGTTGCGGCACCCCAAGGATGCGCCAGCTGTCCCAGTCTTTCCAGTAGTATGGAAATTTATTGAGCAAAAGGCCGATCACAAACAATAAAGCGGTGCGCTTTAAAATTTTCATAACCAGCGCAGGCGACCATTTGCGTTCGTATTTGCCAAAAGCAAACCACATCGACACACCGATAATAAACATAAATGAAGGGAACACCAGGTCGGTCGGCGTGCATCCGTGCCACTTGGCGTGCCGCAACGGGGCATACACGTGGGACCAGTCGCCGGACGTATTGACAATGATCATTAAGGCAATGGTAAATCCCCGGAAAAAATCAACGGCCAGGTAACGCTCTGAGATAGAAGAAGATGTCATTTTTAAAACAATTGGTGCTCGTTTTGTTCGGAAGGAATGCTGTCCGAATATGTTCCCTATTCCGCTCAGCGTTCCTTACTTTTGCGAAAAGTATAGACTTGCTGCATTTCTATCTACTAAACGCGTATATTTTTTACAAAACAGATCCATTATGCTCTTTGCTATAGGAACGAGGGTGCGATTTCGATACACCGGCCAGACCGGTTCGATCACTGCCATGCTGGAAGACGGGATGTTGCAGGTGCGGCTGGACAGCGATCCGGACTTTGAAATCCCGGCTTTTGAAGAAGATTTGCAACGCAATGAGCAGGCCGAGCCGGTTTCTGCCGGCGCCAAATTTGTGCAGGGGAAAGTGGAAAAAGCGCCCGAAGCGCCGCCCCGCCGCGAATTGCGCATCCAATACCAGATCCTGAAACCCAAAGGTGTGCAACTGGCTTTCGAACCCATGCCCGGGCGCGACGGCAGCGTGACCAAATACAAAGCCTGGCTGCTCAATGACACCACCCACGAATTCCTGTTTGAATTCGATCTATTCACGCAGGGCCGAGACGTGCTCACGCTGGACGGCAAAATGAGCATGACCTCCGCCATGGAAGTGGGCGATATCCTGTACGACGACCTGAACGAAGGACTGGAAGCCTGGATTAAGGTGCAACGACTCACAACCGCCGGTGCTGAAGAGGCGTTGGAACACACACAGAAAATCAGGCCCAAACAGTTTTTTAACAACGTGCATACCGTGCCGATTCTCAACCTGCTGGCGCATCATTTCGTGTTGCTCGACAAGTTCGACACTGCGGAAACAGAAGAGCCGATGGAAGATTTGAAGGATTACACCAAACAGCATACGCGCAAGCCGAAACCGATCACCCTGACGGGTTCCAATCCTTTCGCTTCTCTAAACCTCGAAGAGGCTGCGGGTTTTGAACCGGAAATTGACCTGCATATCGAAAAACTGATGTCCGGCTACCAGCGAATCGATAAGGGCGAAATCCTGCGGATTCAGATGGTGCATTTCCATAAATTCCTGGACAAAGCCATCCGCCTTGGCGCTTCCCGGGTATTCGTGATCCACGGGGTAGGGGAGGGCAAATTGCGTGAAACCATCGCCGACGACCTGCGCCGGCACCCGCATGTGGTGAAGTATAAAAACGAGTTTCACCATAAGTATGGGTATGGGGCGACGGAAGTGATCTTTGAATCGTGAATCGTGAGTCGTGAGTGGCGCTTCGCCCATGGTTTTTGAAAAAAGATTGAGCGAAGCGCCACTCACGATTCACCACTCACGATTCACAACTCACAACAACAGCACATCGCCCGATTTTTGCAAAAGCGAACCATCCGCCAGGCGAATGGAGGCATACCAGACATAAATCCCCGGCGTAAGCAACTTGCCCCGAAAGGTACCGTCCCAGCCCGTTTTGGTATCATTGATGGCGGCAGTGGCGGATTCGTATACCAGATTGCCCCAGCGGTCGTACACCCGCAACAATTCCACTTCCCGCACTTTATCGAGATCGGCAAAAACGCCGAAGAAGTCGTTTTGCCCGTCGCCGTCGGGTGAAAAAACATTCGGAACATACACAAAATCAGAGCTTTGTACAGAAATACGAATACTGTCTGCCGCCGTACAGCCGTTGGCGTCTGTGACCGTCAGTACATAAACTGTCGTATCTGAAGCGGAAACTACCGGCTCGGCGCAGTCCACGCAACTCAGTCCCGCAGCAGGCGACCACAGGTACGTGAGCGTGCCCTGTGCGCCACTGACCTGCGCTGACAGTTGGCGTGTCCCGCCCGGAGGAATGCGCAGGTCTGGGCCAAGGGTGACGGATAGCGGCATTGGCTCGTTCAGCACAAGCAGCGTATCCGAAGCGCAACCTGCCGCGTCCTGTATTTCCATTGTAAATATGCCGCCAGCCAGGTTTTCAAAAAGCGGTACCTGCACCGATGATTCACCGTTGAAACGAAAGGAAAACGGCGGTTCCCCGCCTGAAATAGTAAGCAGTTCAATCCAGCCGTTGGCGGCTCCGGCACAATCGGGCGGATTCAGGTCCCAGGATGCGTGTATGGCGGCAGATGCGGTAACCGATTGTGTGGCAGTAGCGGTACAGCCGTTTGTATCTGTTACGATAACCGTATAGACGCCGCTGCCGGTGACTTCCAGCGAGGATAGCGCTGCGCCGGGGACGGACCACTGGTACGATACAAAACCTGTTACCGAGAGTGTTGTGCTGCTGCCGAAACAGAAGGAGGAGTCGCCGGAAATCTGTGGTTGAGCAACTGGCC
>JADLCC010000353.1 GCA_020847425.1 Saprospiraceae bacterium | reverse complement strand
GGCCAGTTGCTCAACCACAGATTTCCGGCGACTCCTCCTTCTGTTTCGGCAGCAGCACAACACTCTCGGTAACAGGTTTTGTATCGTACCAGTGGTCCGTCCCCGGCGCAGCGCTATCCTCGCTGGATGTCACCGGCAGCGGCGTTTACATAGTGACCGTAACAGACACAAACGGCTGTACTGCTACTGCCGCACAATCGGTTACCGCATCTGCCGAAATACGCGCATCCTGGGACCTGAATCCGCCCAATTGTGACGGAGCCGCCAACGGCTGGATTGAACTGCTTACTATTTCAGGCGGGGAACCGCCGTTTTCCTTTCGGTTCAACGGTGAATCATCGGTGCAGGTACCGCTTTTTGAAAACCTGGCAGGTGGCATATTTACAATGGAAATACAGGACGCGGCAGGTTGCGCTTCGGATACGCTGCTTGTGCTGAACGAGCCGCCGCCACTATCCGTCAGCCTGGGGCCGAACCTGGGTATTCCTCCCGGAGAGACCCGCCAACTGTCGGCGCAACTCAGCGGCGCACAGGGCGCGCTCACGTACCTGTGGTCGCCTGCTGCAGGACTGAGTTGCGCGGACTGCGCCGAACCTGTGGTTTCCGCTTCAGATACGACAGTTTATGTACTGACGGTCACAGACGCCAAGGGCTGTACGGCGGCAGACAGCATTCGTATTTCTGTACAAAGCCCTGATTTTGTGTATGTTCCGAATATTTTTTCACCCGACGGCGACGGGCAAAACGACTTCTTCGGCGTTTTTGCCGATCTCGATAAAGTGCGGGAAGTGGAATTGCTGCAGGTGTACGACCGCTGGGGAAGTCTGGTGTACGAATCCGCCACTGCCGCCATCAATGATACCAAAACGGGCTGGGACGGTACCTTTCGGGGCAAGTTGCTTGCGCCGGGGATTTATGTCTGGCATGCCTCCATTCGCCTGGCGGATGGTTCGCTTTGGCAAAAATCGGGCGATGTGTTGTTGCAGCGATGAAAGGCAGTATTAAAAGAATTTCATCGTTATGTTCTTGGAAACGGAGCCTAATCCGCGTTCCAGCACACCCATCCCGAACAACGCGTAATCATATTTCACCGGGTCCTGCGGATCGAATGCCCGCAGGTTTTCCGTGAGTTCGAGTACAGCGCGCCAGTCGGTTTGCGGGCGGTGCAGCAAGCCGAGTTGCCGCGCTACACGTTCCACATGCACATCGAGCGGAATAAGCAATTGCGCCGGGCTGATTTGCCGCCAGAGCCCGAAATCCACCCCGGCCTCGTCGCGGCGCACCATCCAGCGCAAAAACATATTGAGGCGTTTGCAGGTAGAGCCGCGCTCGGGTGTGGCTACATGTTTGCGGGTACGTTCGGGTGCGTCGGGGCTGTCGAAAAAATCGCGGTGGAAACCGGCCAGCGCCCGTTCGGTGGTCAGGTCGCCGGGTAGCAGGTGTCGGGCGAAAGCGTTTTCGAGCGTGTTGTTTGTACGGTAATACTGCTGGAAAAATTCCAGGAACCACAAGGTGTCGGTGGCCTGGAAAGTGCGGTGTTTAAAATCGACAAAACGTGCTCGGTCCTCCTCCTTATGGTGCAGGACAAAATCGTACGGTGCGCCATCCATCAGTTCCACCAGTCGGCGGGCGCTCTGGATGATGGTTTTTCTTTGGCCCCAGGCCAGGGTAGCTGCCCAGAAACCGATGATCTCGCGGTCTTGCAGCAGGCTGAAGCCATGCGGAATGGAAATAGGGTCGTCGGCAATAAAGCCTGTATTATTGTAACTGCGGTAAGCGGCTTCCAGCATTTCAGCCATCCGGGCGCCGTCCGCGGGAACATTTCTGTTAGAAAACATGTCTTTCCGCGTGGTAGGAAGAGCGCACCAGCGGGCCGCTTTCCACATATTTCAGTCCTTTTTGCAAACCCACTTCGCGGTATTCGGCAAACAAATCGGGGTGAACATATTCCGCCACTTCGAGGTGCATTTTGGTGGGTTGCAGGTACTGGCCGATGGTCAGGATATCGCAGCCGTGGGCCACCAGGTGGTCCATGGTTTCAAATACTTCCTCGGGTGTTTCGCCCAGGCCGACCATGATGCCGGTTTTGGTGCGTTTGCCGTAGTTTTTGATGCGTTGTATTTGTTCGAGGCTGCGTTCATACTTTGCTTGTGGGCGCACTTTACGGTACAGGCGCTGCACCGTTTCCATGTTGTGGCTCACCACTTCCTGTCCGCCGGAAATCATACGTTCCAGCGCTTCCCAGTTGGATTTTACGTCGGGGATCAGGGTTTCTATCGTTGTTTCCGGGCTGCGTTCTTTCACTGCGCGGACGGTTTGGTACCAGATTTCGGCGCCGCGGTCTTTGAGTTCGTCGCGGTTGACAGAGGTCAGTACAGCGTGTTTCACTTTCATCAGCCAGATGGCTTCAGCCACGCGACGGGGTTCGTCTTCGTCATATTCATTGGGACGGCCTGTTTTCACAGCGCAAAACGAGCAGGAGCGTGTACACACATTTCCCAGGATCATAAAGGTGGCTGTGCCGGCTCCCCAGCACTCGCCCATGTTCGGGCAACTCCCGCTCTGGCAGATGGTATGGAGTTTGAACTCGTCCACGATACTGCGCACATTGCGGTAGTTCTCGCCCATCGGGAGGCGCACTTTCAGCCATTCGGGGCGTTTTGGACGCGCCGGGGAAGCGGTATTGTCAACTATGGGTAATTCCAGCATGGACGACGTGTTTGGTGTTTAGTGTTTCGTGTTTAGGATCCTCACCCCCGACCCCTCTCCAACGGAGAGGGGAGCGAGTACCCTCGGCATCTCTTTTAAGGAAGCCAAGCGGGAAGTCACCCCTCTCCGTTGGGTGTGGTTAACCCATAAATAGGGTAGTTTTGTAAACGATTAAAATGCCTTTTGCTGGGTTCTGCTACGCCTCCTCGTAGAGTGATGGGAACACGGATGACACGGATTTTGCGGATTAAAACGGATTAAAACGGATTTTTTGTGGCCTGACGGCCACTTATTTTTGATTTTTAGCGGATTCCGCCTTCGGCGGACCGTAGCGTAAATCGACTTCTTATATAAATCAGGCAAATATTTACGTACAATTTATGGTTTCCGTTTCATCTCT
>JADLCC010000352.1 GCA_020847425.1 Saprospiraceae bacterium | reverse complement strand
CTCCAAACCGAAGGGCAGGTAGCCGACCACTACCGGGAAGCCGTAGCGTTGCGGGATACATTTATGTCGGTCCTGGCTGACAGGGCCGAACCCAGCCAAAGTGCCACGCCACTCGATTTCTCCTGGTTGCAGACCATCCTTCCGGGTTTTATTGCCCAGAAAGTTGTGGGGCGCGATCATCCTTATCTGTTTGCCAACTTTACATACTGGCTGCAAATGGCCGGAAAAAGCACGGGCGATTCGGATGATCTTTTTTTTGGAACCTGTGCGGGTATTTTCCCGCTGGATAGCATCGAGTCTTTTTTCCCATCCTGGAAGTTTCAGATCGACGACCTGAGCGCTGCCAGCCAACTGGGTAGCGGGGCACACCTGAAGGCCCTGGCTGAAATTGATAAAAATTTGGCTATCAATGGTTTATTCAAAAATGAAATGCTGCGTTGGAAAGAAAACCTCCTGACAGATATAGCAGGAAAGGATATTATTTATTGGCAATCAGTAGAGAAAATTTTGGCTGAGTTGAAGAAAATTAAGGAAAGTAATTTTTCCTGTCTGGAAGCGCGCGACCAGATGGTGCTCCAGACGCGCCTCATGGCGTTTGAAGACCCGGCTGCAAATGGGATTCGGGTGAATGTACGTAGCGGCGAATAGGGAACCATGAGTCATGCGAATCAGGGGTTAATACTGATTCGCATAAGTCTACTCCGGAGCGGGGAATACAAGTGGCTCCTCCGAAGGAACCATAGGCATGGTACGCGGGTACTCGA
Source organism: Saprospiraceae bacterium (assembly GCA_020847425.1). Lineage (GTDB taxonomy): Bacteria > Bacteroidota > Bacteroidia > Chitinophagales > Saprospiraceae > M3007. The sequence continues at coordinate 18,055 of JADLCC010000352.1, read as the reverse complement.
CCTGGCGTTCCACATTGCGGTATCGGGTGGCTGGCAAAGGCAAATTGGGTTGTAAACCCCTGTAAGTCAGCACAATAATCAGTGCAATCAGCGCCCAGCCGAGCCATTCGGGCAATTCTACCCGGGTCGATTCAGACATTTCTGTCGCCTCGTCGTCGTCACCCAGGTAAGGTTGCGCACGAAGCGGCGGAGCCGGAAGGCCTTCATCGACTTGCACTGGTCTGGTTTGATAGTAGCGCTCTTCCGTCAGCCGCCTTTGTAATACTTTGATATACTTGGCCAATTGGTCGGTCAGTTGTAAAAACCCTTCTTCCACCGGTTTGATCTCGGCCAGCGTTTTTTTCGGCCCCAGTGGTTTGTACCCCGAAAGGCCGGAATGTTGCTGCCAGTGCGAAGGCGACAAGAGTACCGGGAAAACAAGCGGGTTCAGGTCGTCGCCGGTAGCGATACGGCGATTTACAGCAAGGGAAATATCGCCCTGTACCACATTGTTAATCAACGATTTGTAACTGGTCAGGAAAAGATAGATATGGGCCCGTTCTTTTTGTTTTTGTAATTTCCGGGCGTATTCATATCGCCGGTCGGGCGGGCTGTACCAAAAAAGCAATATTTGCCAGGGCAGCGGCATTTCCGGCGGAGCATCGGGCTGGTTTTCATACCACAGGTTTACCTCGTCGCGCATGGGATACAGCCAACTGAGTAGCGTTTCGCAGTATTTGCGGTCCGCTTTATCGCAAGAGATGAAGAGGTTTACTTTGACTGGGGTCATTTTCTCGTATGTTTTGTGACTTTTTTACCAATACGGATAACTAATAACTGATAACCAATAACTAGCCATGTGGTAAATCAACCCTACAAATTAAAGTAAATTTTTCCAGAATAAGCAAGTTTTGCGGTGCAAGGAATCCACTATTCCGGTAATTTTGCCCGTTCGTCGCTTTTTTACATCCGCAGAATGGAAATTCCTGCTTCTTCGCCCCCTCAAATTCATTGATATTCCATTCAACACAAAAAATAAAACATGACCACCACCAAGTCACTTTTCTCTGCCGATGGGCTGGATGACCGCAGCCTTGATTTTCTGGCCAACGCGCTTGAAAAAAACAACCTGCCGGGTTTCGATTATTTTGAATTCAAAAGGGCGGTTCATAACCTGCTCGAAATGAAACTCGATGAAGCCATTGCCTATAAAAGTGCATTTACTACGGCTGCTACCCTCGGAATCACCAAAGAAAAACTGATTGAAACGGCAGGATACTACCGCAATCTGGTGAATAAAGAGAAAGAACAGTTTGATAACGCCCTTGAAAATCAAAATGTTGTGAAAGTCACCGGCAGACAGGAAGAAGTCAAACGCCTGAAAGACCAGATCGATCGCCATAAAGCGGAAATTGTGCGTTTACAGGATGAAATGGGCGCTTACCTTACCCAGATCGACCTGGCAGAAGGCGCTGTAAAAGCCGAAACCGAAAAACTGGAAAAGGCCAAAACAGCCTTCGAACGCACCCACCAGGCAGTACTGCTGCAAATGGATAAGGATGTGGAAAATTTGCATAAATACTTGTAGTGGAAGGGTTTGATGGTTTGGGAGGTTTGATGGTTTGATAGTTGGAAGGTTTGATGTTACAACTTTAAGCCTTGGGTTAACACCACAAACCATCAAACTATCAAACCTTCAAACGTAATAAATAACATTCATGGAGCAAAAATCATTTTGGAGCCGCCCGGAAGGCATCACAGGTTTACTTTTTCTGGCCGCAGGGGTTATCGGAGGAGGCGTTCTACTCAGCACTTTATTGCCGACACTCATTCTGCTGGCCCAGAACACTTTGTACCTGGCCGGTATGCTGGCGGCGTTGGCGGCGGTTGTTTTTGTCGTACTCGACCCTAAAATGCGCAACCTGGTCGGGTATATGTATAAATCAGTGATGCGCTGGATTACGGGCATTTTTGTCAAAATAGACCCGATCTCCATCCTGAAATCCTACATCGAGGACCTGGAAGACAACCTGCGTTCGATGAGCAAACAAATTGGAGCCTTGCGCGGCCAAATGCGCCAGCTCAAAGGCACTATGGATGGCAACAACGCCGAAATCCAGAAAAACATGACCATCGCCGACCGCGCAAAAAAGCAAAGCGATGAAAAAAACATGGCGCTTTCGGCCAGAAAAGCGGGCCGCCTCCAGGAAGCCAATGCCAAATACGATGTGTTGTACAAACGGATGGAAATCCTGTACAGGGTGCTGACAAAAATGTACGAAAACTCTGAACTGGTGCTCGAAGACACCAAAGACCAGGTCAACCTGAAAGAACAGGAATACAAGGCTATTGCAGCCAGCCACAGCGCTATCCGTTCGGCCATGAGTATCATCAGCGGCGATCCCGATCAACGCGCCTTGTACGACCAGGCTCTCGAAGCGCTGGCGGAGGATGTTGGTCAAAAGGTAGGCGAAATGGAACGTTTCATGGATACCAGTAAAAACCTCATGGCTTCTATCGACCTGCAAAACGGTGTTTTTGAAGACGAAGGCCTACAACTGCTGGAAAAATGGGAAAAAGAGAGTCCTTTACTCGCGCCAACTTCCAGGGACAAAAAAAATACTCCAATGGAAAAACCGCTCGACCTGAACACGCCTCCGAAAGAGATCCTGCGCGACGACAACGACTACACCAAACTGTTTGACTAAGTTAGTGTTTCGTATTTTATGTGTGGTTTATAGTGTTTAGTATATAGTGTTTAGTGTTTGGGGCGCTTTGCCCAAGCATTAAACTGTTGCCCTAGGCAAATCTTTACAGAATACCCAGAGCAAAGTACCACTCACGATTCACGACTCACCACTCACAATTCACAACTCACGACTCACAATTCACGACTCACGACTCACAACAATGAACATTCTCGTGACCGGCGGCGCCGGATTTATAGGATCACATACCGTCGTTGCCCTCACAGAAGCCGGATTTCGGCCGATCATCCTGGATGATTTTTCCAATTCGGAAAAAAGTGTTTTAGATGGCCTGGAACAAATAACAGGTTCCAAACCAACAACATACGCCGAAAATTGCCACAACCGGGAAACGCTCAGGCGAATTTTTAAAGAAGAAAAAATTGAAGGTGTCATTCATTTTGCCGCATTCAAGGCAGTCGGAGAGTCCATGCAAAAACCGCTGGAATATTACGACAACAACCTCGGCTCGCTCATCGTATTGCTGCAAACCATGCTGGAATGCGGCGTTTCCAACCTGATCTTTTCCTCTTCCTGCACCGTTTATGGAGAGCCCGACGAACTGCCAGTAACAGAAAAAACACCCGTAAAACCCGCTTCCTCGGTGTATGGCAATACCAAACAAATCGGCGAGGAAATACTGCACGACACAATTGAAGCCGGTAATGCCTTGAAAATCATATCATTGCGTTATTTCAATCCGATTGGCGCACACCCCTCGGCTGCCATTGGCGAACTGCCGCGCGGCGTACCCAGCAACCTCGTTCCTTTCATGATCCAGACGGCCGCCGGACTAAGGGAGTCGCTGACCATCTTCGGCGACGACTACCCTACCCCCGATGGCACCTGTATCCGCGACTATATCCATGTGCTCGATCTGGCAGAAGCACACGTAGCGGCTTTACAATTCCTGTTGAAAAAGGATGTATCCGGTTATTATGATATTTTCAACGTCGGTACAGGCCGGGGCGCGAGTGTGATGGAATTGATCAAATCGTTCGAGCAAGTGGCCGGAGTGCCGCTGAACTACAAATTGGGCCCGCGCAGGTCAGGCGACGTGACTGCCGTGTACGCCGATGTGCAAAAATGTACGGAACAACTGGGCTGGAAGGCCAAACGCAGTATGCAGGACGCCCTGGCAGATGCCTGGCGCTGGCAACTGGCAATTACCGCTCAAAGGTAAAAATCCTTTGTAAGTTCTTGATATTCATTGGAATAGCGCAACCCTTCCTCATAAATCAATAACGATGTGCGCTGGAAGTTGTACGGATTTTTTTCAAACTGGATCAGGAGCCGCTCCACCGGTTTATCCCTTCGTGCGCGCACTTCCAGTATCCGGGTCCAGTACAATCCATTTGGCACCGATAACTCGCAAAGCCGAAGCCCTTCCTGCACCGGCAGTACTACGACAAAACGCCCCCCGGGCGCCAGTAACCGGCGCACCGCTGCAAGCATTTCGCCCGGAGGCAGTGTTGCCGTGTGCCGCCCCAAACGCCGCGTTTCATCCGGTGCACGGGTTGTTTCTGAAAAAAAGGGCGGGTTGCTGACGATCAGATCAAATTGATGTTCAGCGTTTTGCGCGAACTCCTGCACGGACATTTCCCAAACCCGCAGGCGATCCGACCACGGAGAAGCAGCAAAATTCAGGCCGGCACAGGCAGCAGATGCAGGGTGTATCTCCACAGCATCTATCCATACTTGTGGTATATTTTCCGTTCGTTGTGCCAGCATCAGGGCAATCACGCCGGTACCCGTGCCGATGTCCAGCATACGGTGTGCTTCCGCAACATTTGCCCAGGCGCCGAGCAAAACAGCGTCTGTGCCCACCTGTTGCGTTACGCCATCCTGGGCTATGCTACATCTTTTGAAATGGAACTCGGACGAAGCCATGATCGGTTTGAAACAATGCGAAATAAGTACCTGCCGGTAAATGTTGAACGGAAACCTGTATGCTGCCCGGCTGGTCGGCGTTTTGTTCGAATTGAAGGCGCCCCAGCACATCCAGCACGCGCAAAACGCCCGCTTCCTGGTTGTTCAGGAAAATTTCGGTCGTAGCCGGATTGGGGTACAATGCAATCCCTTGATCAGCAGGCGTTTCCACACCGGTAATATTTTCCAGCCAGCGTTGCTCGAATTCCGCTTTATACAAGGTGGTGATATCCGCATCGTGAATGATCAGCGTATTCTCGTCATTTTCTGTTTCGGCGGTAAAAGTCCAGTTGTGCGAACCCGTTACCAAAACAGGTTCGGAACTGGTGTTCGCATCGACGATACAGTATTTGTGGTGCATAGTGCCCGGGAAAACATGCCGCTGCACCTGAATGCCCTGCGATACCAGGTAATTGAACTCGGAGCCCACATCACCCGTATTTTCAATCAAACCACGGATCGAAACATCCTGGTTGAAGACATCCACCAACGCGTTAGCCTGTTCGTCTTTGGTGAACGTCAGCAGCGCAAACAAGGCTTCCTGATCGGCCGTTTCTATAGTCTCCGTAATGCGTCTGGTTACCTGGTCGGATGGTGAAAACCAGGATTCCACCGGTACGCCGCCGATGATAAACCGGTGCGGTGTGTTGTTTTTTTTCTGTGATCCGAAACGCTGGTTTAAGGGGTTGGGCTGGGCGGTTTCGCTGCCCCACATTTCTTCAAATTCTATCTCGTAGGCGCGCGCAAGAGACTGATCCTGAATAAATAAGGTGTTATTGTAGTCGTTTTCGATATTGGTATTAGTCCAGTTCATCGAACCGCCCATTACCCATGCATTGGCTGTCAGATCGACATCGATGACCAAAAATTTATTGTGCATCAGGGCGATGGTATTGCCATACACAACTGGAAACGGAGGCGCCGGTTGCAGGGCGTAGTTTTCCGTCTCATCTGCCGCCACGTACCGTACACGAACTCCTCGATTGTGCGCTGCTTTCAGCGCATCGGTCAGGTCATCACGGTTGTTGTTGTACATGGCTACGTCGATGGTTTGCTGGGCGGAGTTGATGCGCGCAATCGTTTCGTTGACCGCGGCAACAGCACTTTGCCCATCCGGAATCAGGCCGCCGGCAGCAGATTCGTCGATCGGATGGTTGAAGTAGATTTTTATTTCACCTGTGGAAAGCGAACGGGTGGCAATTGGCGTGATGGGAGAATAAATTTTTTCTCCGTTATGCGTGGCTTCCACCTGTACCCAGTAGATCGTACCGGGCTGCAAACCTGAAAAGGTATACGAAAAGTCGTTGGCCGTGCCCGACATCTGCACTTCGGTAACCGGATTTGGTGTATTGCCAAAACGTAATGTCGCGCTTGCGCTCAGGTTCGTGCTCCATTCCACTTTAAAACCGCCCGTTTGAAGTTCCGATTCCTTCGGATTTTCCACAAAATAAAAACAAGGCGCTGCCTGAAAGTCGCTTTCAAAACGTGGAAGCAATTGTGTCCCAAAAAAACTGGAAACAATGGCCGTCAACTGCACCGGCCCCTGCGGAATGTACGTTCCCAGCAATGGATGGCCGCTGCGGAGGTACACTTCAGCAACATTGCCATCGAAATCGGAAAGAAAATAAGTACCGCTGCTGTTAAAATTTCCGCCTGCATCATCAAATGTCACACAAGGCAGCTGTATCAGCCGGCTTTCCAGGTCGTCGGATAAATCGGTGACGGCAATCGGCTGGGGCGAGGGAACTACATTCCCGGAGGAAATCACCGAATAGGACATTATCGGCGTAATTTCCAGCAAACCCTGGAAATTCACCGTCGTTCCCGTCACCTCAATACTGTCGCCCAGTGCAACAGCGGTTTCAAATCCGGGCTGCGAACCGCTACCAGGATAAGCGGCGATGCCTGCCGTGCCATCCTGCAGGTACCGTATTTTGCCGAGTTCCGGTCCGTTGGTTACGATGCCACGCACTTTTACCGTGGCGCCTGTCGGCAAAGCACGCGCTTCAGCAATAGTGATAACCTGGGAAAAAACGGAATAATGGTAAAACAGGGTAAAAACGAGCAGGTAAAGAGTTCGGATCATGTAATTAAATTATTTTTACCACAAGCATGAGTCATCCCAATTTTTTGCCTAAAAACGACCTCGGAGAGGTCAAATGTTTGTAGAAATCACGACGTAAAGGTGTTTGCCGACCTCGGAGAGGTCGAACATGATCACAAGGATTCCAAGATAATAGCAAAGTTCGACCTCTCCGAGGTCGTTACATTCGTGGAATCAATTGATCTACAAACGTTTGACTTCTCCGAAGTCATTTTTGCTATTCTTCAAAATTCAGGGCGACTCATCTGTGGTAAAAAATGATACGTTCCAAAACGCCTGTCTGCCTACCAGGTCGCCGTCACTATTTGTGAGACGCCGTTTTCCGACAACATTTCCACATAATAACTCCCGGGCGGTACATTTTCCAGGTTTTGGAACACCAAAGTTGAAATTTCATGCCGGGATAAAATGGGCTGAGTAAGATCAATTTTTCGCCCCAAGATATTCCGGAGGGCAAATGTAGCGCCTAATGGTACTTTCCGATCCGGCAAAAGGATACGGAGTTCGCCTTTTGTCCGGTTATATGCAAAAATATAGCGGCTGTTGACATAAGATGCCAGTTGAAACCAGGCTGCCGTCATATCAGGCAATCCGTATCCGCGTGCATTATCCGGGCGTTGCGATTGATCGGCGGAGGCAAAAACGGCATCCAGGATTTCCGATGCTGTTTTTTCAGGAAAAGCGCTCCACAAGGCGGCGATACTGCCTACCAGCATGGGTGAAGCCAGAGAAGTGCCGCTCGAAACGCCTAATTGTGTGCCGGTACTTCCAGCAGTCACCACCTCTTCTCCCGGTGCAACTAATTCCGGTTTGATACGGCCGTCCGGTGTGGGGCCTACCGAACTGAATGCGGCCCTGCGCGCATCATGTTGAACAGCCCCTACGGCTATCAATCCGGGTGCATCTGCCGGCACGCCGATGTATTTCCAGGGGCCGTCCCCTTCATTTCCGGCGCTGTTGCAAACAATCATACCTTTTGTGGCCGCAATAGCAGCGCCCCTGGAGCCAATTGCTGTGCGGCCGTTCAGTTCCGAATATGTATGGCTCAGGGTTGTATCGTTGAAAGATGTGTACCCCAAAGAAGCATTAATTATATGTACACCGGCGCTGTCTGCCCATTCTGCACCCGCAATCCAGTTGGTTTCTTCCACCGGATATTCCCCGCCGGTATCTTCTGTTTTGAGCAAATAATAGGTCGCTTCCGGCGCTGTTCCCACAAAAAAACCGGGCAGATAGGCCCCCATGACGGAAAGTACCGAGGTGCCGTGTTGTGCAGCCTCAAACACTGCCCCATCGTGTTCAACAAAATCATGGGCCGAAAAAAGCCGGTTGTGCAAGGCCAGGCTGTCAAAAAACGGCAGGGTGTCCACATTCGTAAACCCGCCATCCATCACTGCCACATGTATACCTTCTCCTTTGTGCCCTGCCATGTGCAGCACGGGTACGCCGAGCAGGTTGTTTTGTAATGCCGCATACCCCCAATACGTGCCGCCGCCTTCTACTTGCGGCATACTGGCGAGCGGCCGGCGCATTTTCTGCGGCCGGTTGGTCGGATTACGGTATTTCAGGTGCGGTCCGAGGTAACGCACACTTTTTACAAACGGCAACTTGAGCAAGCCTGCCGCATGCGCTGAATCGCCGATAACGGCTGCTGCGTTCAGCCAGCGGGATACGGAGTGTATTTGTACGTTCTTGTATTGCAACGCAGTCAGGTATTCCGGCGTCGGCGGAAGGTCATTGTCGACCACTTCTATTCCTGCCCTGGCGCGGCGTTCGAGGGCGCGGGCAGACAGGAATTCTGCCGGGCGGCAAGTGCAGTATGGCGTATTGTTTTTGTCGGTAAATTCAACCCAGTATTTGTTGAGTTTCGGATTTTGGGCAAACAGGAATAATGGGAAAATCGTCAAGAAGAGGGTGAATCTTGCCATGCTGTGTTGAAATTTTTGCACAAAGAAAGGGTAAAAACAAAAAGCAAAGGGCATTGTGCAAAACGCAAGTTCCCCCTTACCTTCTTGCAATCGGGCGTCCCCCAGTCGCTTTCTTTTTCGAGGGCTTACTGCTCATATCAATCATAATACCAGTACTCAAGGCAACGCCCCGGTTTTTGATCTGTTCATTGACAATCGGGAAATTATACAATTCCGTCAGGCCCTGGGTGTAACGGGCGTCGGCAAACCATTTGCCGCCGTTAAAATTGACCTGGAGGCCCAGGCCTCCCACTGCCGCCACTTCAAAACGATTGTAATCCAGGTTATCGAAGTTCAAATCCGTACGGATCGGGTCAAATTCAAAAAAGAGGCGGGTGCGGGTAATGAGTTTGCCGTTCAGCGCATAGCCTATGGAAGGGCCCAGCACGGCATAAGCCTGAATTACATCATTGCCCACTTTGGCTTTAGCAAGCAATGGAAGTTCCAGGTAATTGGTTCGGATAGTGGCTTCCACACCGGCAGGGATGTCGATGTTGCCGACGGGAATATCGATGCCTTCGCTAAAACGAAAACCCTTCTGCACCCAGTTCAATTCTGGCTGGATAGAGAAATATTTACCGAAACTGATCTCGGCAACACCGCCTGCCACTGCTCCGGTGGCGTACTTGAAGTCGGGTGTCAGGTCATTCAGCGCCTGCGTGGTATGTACATTTCCGAAGTTGGCGCCGGCTTTCAGGCCAAGCGCTATTTGTGCGGATAAAAAACTGTTTCCAAAAACGATGATCAGGGTTGCGAACAGAACTTGCTTTGTGGTTTTCATATTTGTTAATACAATTTAAACGGTTGATTATCAGTAATTTAAACTGATGGGACAAATGTGTGCCCCTTCGTTCGTTAAGTGGCGTTATCTCTGTGTTATGATTCAGATAAAGTTTAAAAGAAAGCAGGCATAAGCAGTTAAAAACGGTTAATTTTTGTACCTTCGCGCGCATTTTAAACTTAGATTAAAATGATTTAAAAATGAGCCTGATTGATTTGCATGATTTTCAGCGTATTGCAGGCAGCCCATTTTTATACATCACTTTTTGCCGACTAAACGATTCAGTCCAAAAACAAAAAATCCACTGTTAAGAGAAGCGTATGCAAGATTCGAGGATTATTTCCATTAACATTGAAGATGAACTCAAAACCGCGTACATCGACTATTCGATGTCCGTTATTGTGAGCCGCGCCCTGCCGGATGTGCGCGATGGTCTTAAACCTGTACACCGCCGTGTGCTGTACGGCATGCTCGACCTGGGTCTGGCTTACAACAAACCCTATAAAAAATCTGCCCGTATCGTGGGTGAAGTACTGGGTAAATACCACCCGCACGGCGACAGTTCCGTTTACGACGCCATGGTGCGTATGGCCCAGGAATGGAGCCTGCGGTATCCGCTGGTAGACGGTCAGGGTAACTTCGGCAGTATGGACGGCGACTCCCCGGCGGCCATGCGTTATACCGAGGCGCGCCTGCGCAGGATTTCCGATGAAATCGTTGGCGATATAGATAAGGATACGGTTGATTTCCAACTCAACTTTGACGACTCGCTGGAAGAGCCGACCGTGATGCCGTCCAAATTCCCCAACCTGCTGGTCAACGGCGCTTCGGGTATTGCGGTTGGTATGGCTACCAATATGATGCCCCACAACCTCAGCGAAGTCTGCGCTGCCATTATTGCGGCCGTAGACAATCCGGAGATTACTGTGGAAGAATTGATGGAATTTGTAAAAGCCCCCGATTTCCCTACCGGTGGTATTATATATGGCCTGTCCGGTGTCAAAGAAGGTTTCCGCACGGGCCGCGGGCGCTGTGTGGTGCGCGCCAAAACAGAAATTGAAACGGACGATAAAGGCCGCGAAGCCATCATTGTCCATGAAATACCCTACCAGATCAACAAAGCCGTTTTGATCACCAAAATCGCGGAACTGGTCAATGAAAAAAGAATCCTGGGTGTCAGCGACGTGCGCGACGAATCGAACCGCGAAGGCGTCCGGATCGTCATCGAAATCAAACGTGACGCCGCTGCCAATGTTATCCTGAGCCAGTTGTTCAAACTGACGCCGCTGCAAACCAGTTACGGCATCAACAATATCGCACTGGTGAACGGCCGCCCACGGCTGCTCAACCTGAAGGACCTGATCGATGAATTTGTAAAATTCCGCATCGAAGTGGTGGTGCGCCGCACCCGTTTTGAATTGAGAAAAGCGGAGGAACGCGCCCATATCCTGGAAGGTCTGTTGATCGCGCTCGACCATCTGGACGAGGTGATCAAACTGATCAGGGCATCCAAAGACGCCGAAGAAGCGCGCGAAGGCTTGATGAGCAAATTTGGCTTGTCAGAACTTCAGTCCAAGGCAATTCTGGCCATGCGCCTGCAGCAACTGACCGGTCTGGAACGCGACAAGGTGAAACTGGAATACGAAGAGTTGATGAAAAAAATCACCGAACTGCGGGCAATTCTCGCGGATGAAGGTTTGCAACGCGGTATTGTGAAGTCGGAAACCAACGAAATCAACGACCGTTTCGGCGACAAACGCATGACCAGCATCGAAATCAACGAGGCGGATATCAGCATCGAAGACCTGATTGAAAACGAAGAAGTGGTGATCACGATCAGCCACGCCGGTTATATCAAACGCACCCCGATCAGCGAATACCGCGCTCAGGGCCGCGGCGGCCGCGGCGCACAGGGTGTTCGTACCCGCGATGAAGACTTTGTCGAACACATGTTTACCGCCACCAACCACAACAGTCTGCTGCTCTTTACGGAAAGCGGCCGTTGTTTCTGGCTGAAAGTGTACGAAATTCCGGAAGGCGCCAAAGCCACGGCAGGCCGCGTTATCCAGAACCTGCTGAATATCCCGAAAGAAGATAAGGTGCGCGCCTATATCATTGTGCAAAACCTGCAGGACGAGGAATTTATCAACAACCACTATATCATGTTCTGTACCCGCAAGGGCCAGATCAAAAAAACCCTGCTCGAAGAATATTCCCGTCCGCGCCAGGGCGGTATCAACGCCATCGGTATCAATGAAGGCGATGCGCTGATCGAGGCCAAACTGACCAATGGCAAAAATGAAATCATTCTTGCAATCAAAAGCGGTAAAGCGATTCGATTTAACGAAGAAGATGTGCGCTCCATGGGCCGTACCGCAGCGGGTGTTCGGGGTATCCGGGTAGATGACGACGGCGGCGATGCCGTGGTCGGTATGGTTTGTGTCGATCCGGCCGATACCACCACCAGTATCCTGGTCGTATCTGCAAAAGGTATGGGCAAACGTTCGGCGCTCGACGAATACCGCACCCAAAGCAGGGGCGGCAAAGGGGTGAAAACCATCAACGTGACGGCTAAAACCGGTCACCTGGTAGCCATCAAAACCGTAACCGATAACAACGACCTGATGATCACCACCACATCCGGGATCACCATCCGCACATCGACGGATGAACTTCGGGTGATGGGACGCGCTACACAGGGGGTGAAATTGATTCGTTTGGAAGAAAGTGATAATATTGCGGATGTAACGGTAGTGACTTCGGCAGAAGAAGAAATTGTACTGCCGGATATCGAATCGACAGAGGGAGATGTTTCAACACCTGCCGAAGGGGAAGAATAAATTGCAAAAGGGCAAAATTGCAAAAGGCAATGAAACCAATTAGGTGCTAAATCTTCTGTAACTCATTGACTGACTTTGCCTTTTGCCCCTTGCTATTTTGCACTTTTTTTACTATTAACCAAGCATTAGAAATCTTTTTAGGAAAATCACGTCTTGAATGGGATTTTCAAAACCTTCATAACTTTTGAGCATACCATGAAAAAATTCCTTTTCGCCCTTTCGGGCTTATTTTTGGTCACCTTAGCCGCCCAGGCGCAGGAAGATCCCGCCAAACTGGCCAAACAAGCCGGCAAAGCACTGGCATCCTATAACATGGCGCCTGCTACAAGTAAAGACAAACTCGTTGACGCTATCCAGAAAATTGACCTGGCCATGCAATCTCCCGAAGCCAGTACGCTTCCTGCTTCCGCCTGGCTTACGAGAGGCGATATCTACAATCGCAGGCTAGACAGCGACCTGACTGCCCGGGTATTGAACCCACAGGCGCCTTTCACCGGCGATAATGACGCACTCGTGGCATTTGAGGCATACAAAAAGGCCTACGAATACCCGGAAGCCAAAAAATACGAAAAAGCGGATGCGCTGAAAGGTATTCAGACCGTTCAAGGATCTCTGATCAATATCGGCGGTGAGAAATATAGCAACAAGGAATATGAAAAAGCATATTTCTCTTACGAAGCATCTCTGCAATCGCACAAAATCATCTCGGCAGCCAAAGGAGTAAGTGTATTTGACGATCCGGCTATTTACAACGACCAGATGTATTTTACTGCCGTCATTGCTGCAATGGCCAAACGCTGCAAGGATGCCATTCCTTACCTGGAAGCACTGGTAAGCCTCGACTCTGCCAAAGCATTTGAGCCGCTGTACAACTGCAAAATAGACGCCGGCGACGAAGCAGGCGCCGATAAGGTCCTGACGGAAGGCCGTAAAAAATTCCCGGAAGACTCCGGTCTGCTGTTTGCCGAAATCAACTCTTACCTGAAAAAAGGCAAACTCGACGAACTGACCGACCGTCTGAAACAAGCCATCAAACAGGAACCCAACAATATCGGGCTCTATGTCACCCTGGGTAATGTGTATGATAACCTCTATCAAACCATGACCAAAGAGAAAAATGAGGCAAAGGCTACGGAGTATTTCAACGAAGCAAAAAATTACTACGAACAGGCGACTGCAAAGGATCCTAAAAACGTAGATGCGGTGTATTCTATCGGCGCCCTGTACTACAACAAGGCTGCTATCCGTACCCAGGAAATGAATGCTCTGCCAGACGACTTTTCTTCCGCAGGCCTCAAAAAAATGAAAACCCTGCGCGATGAAGTAATGGCCCTGTTCGATCAGTCGCTGCCATTCTTCCAGAAAGCAGAAGCCATCAATCCGAATGATGTGAACACCCTGATCGCTTTGAACGAAATTTATGCGCGCAAAGAAGAAGATACACTATCAGCGGAATTCAAAAAACGCCTGGAGTTGGTGAAAGGCGGCGGCAAAAACGCTGACGCTTATTTCAAAAACTAAACGCAGTGTAACGCGGATTACGCAGATGGGGCTGATTCACGCGGATTTGTGTTAGTAGCAGGTGATATTCTACCTTATACACTAACACAAATCCGCGTGAATCAGCCCCATCTGCGTAATCCGCGTTGCATTAATCCGTGTTCCTCATGCCACCAGTTTCCTTTTCCATCATCACCATTGTCTTCAATGGCGAAATCCTCCTGCCCGGCACCATCGAAAGTGTGCGCCGGCAAACGTATCCGCACATCGAATACATCATTGTGGATGGCGCTTCCAGGGATAAAACCCTGGAAATCATTGGAAAAGCAGCGGAAACCATGCCCAACCTGAAATGGATATCGGAGCCCGACAAAGGCCTCTACGATGCCATGAACAAAGGCCTGCGCATGGCTACCGGCGATTTTGTCTGGTTCCTCAACGGCGGCGACCACCTGCATGCGACGGATGCCGTTGAAAAAGTGGCTGCTATGGTGACGGACAAAACGGATGTGCTATACGGAGAAACACGCCTGGTCGATGAGGCCCGGCAACCCGCCGGCACGATGAGCGAACTCAGTACGCGCAGGCTTCCGACCCGGCTGAACTGGAGGCATTACCTCGGCGGCATGCTGGTCGTGCACCAGTCGTTTGTGGCTCGCCGCAGCATTGCGCCTTTTTATATAGACAACAATCTCTTAGCCGACTACGACTGTTGTATCCGTATCCTGCAAAAAAGTCGGGAAAACATAAACACCGGTCTGATCCTGACCGATTACCTGATGGGCGGACTTTCCAAACAACGGCACCGGCAGAGTTTAAAAGATCGTTTTGCGGTCATGCGACAGCATTTCGGCCTGCTCCCTACCCTGCTCGCGCATGGGGCCATTGTGCTGCGGGCTGTATGGCACAAAATTCGGAGACTGGGGAAACAGCAGTATTAAGGACCCGCTGTACCATATGCAATCCGCGTAAATCCGCCATATCCGCGCAATCCGCGTTTCAATCCCCTTCCTCCAACTGAAACACCTCCTCCACCCGTTTCCCGAATACCCGCGCAATTTTCATCGCCAGCACCGCCGACGGCGCATATTTTTCCAGTTCAATCGCATTGATGGTTTGACGGGTCACCTGCACCCGGTCGGCCAGTTCGGCCTGCGAAATATTGAGGATCGCCCGTTCTACTCGAATCGTGTTTTTCATGGCTTAACTTTTTGATAGTAAGGGTTTTAGATGCAAGACATAGTAAAACCGCGCCACAAAAATCAGCATGGGCGTAAACATGTTGTACACCATAACGGTGAGAAACGGCGTACCGTGCGTAAAAACGATAAACGCCAGCAGCAACAGGGAGTTCACCAGCATGGCCCATTGAAATGATTCCAGCCGAACCCGCTGTATCCATTCGTCTTCTATTTTTTCCCTGGAAAAGGCAAGCAAAAGCAGTCCGACCAGCAAGGCAATGCAAATGACTTCATCCAGCAAGGCAATGGTTGCAGGTTTTTCGGAACTCATAAATGACTCGATCCACATCAAACGTGTCAGCCAATCCGGCAGGGTCACAAACAGTGCTTCGGGGTTGTCTTGCGCCATGTAATAGATGCCACCGAAAAAAGCCGGAACTGTTAATAACCAGCCAAGTACTTTCCATCTGTGCGCAATCAGGAGGTTGTTTTTCATTGTACTTCTTTTTTGTGTGAAATATTTTTGTCCAAATGTATAGCAAAAACCACTTTTAGTAAAGTTTATTTTACATTTAGATAAAAATATTTTACACAAAAATGAGCACTTTCTAATTTTACCACATAGGCACATAGTTTCTCCACATAGAAAACATAGCGTAGGGCCCGTGATTAATGGTAAATTTTATCGGATTTACCCAATTTTCTACAGACAAGGCCGAGTTTGCAGAGGTTTTTAAACACAAACGAATAACACATGAAACAACTCTGCTTTTTCTTCTTTGCCTTTTGGGGCTGGAGCCTGTATGCCCAGCCGGTTTTTACAAGGGTAACAGATCCCGCAAATCCTGTGGTAATTTTTGCCAATACCGCGGCCCCATATAAAGGATTGGCCTGGATCGATCTGGATGATGACAACCAACCGGATCTGTTTATGAGCCCACGCTTTTTGTTTCACAATGACGGTAACGGTCAATTTACGCAACTGGAAAATGTTGCCGGCGCTCAAGGAGGGCAGATCGCCGCCGGCTCCTGTTGGGGTGACCTGGATAATGACGGCGATCCGGATGGTATCACGGCCAGCGCCAGTTCCGCTGCGCACAACAATGAAGGTGGAGGCGAGTCATTTAGCCTATTAACGAGTAATATTCCCGGATTATTCAATTTCCCGGCCTGGGACTGTGTCATGGCCGATGCAGACAACAATGGTTTGCTTGACCTGCTTTACGTACACGCACTAGGGTTTCACAATACCGGCCCTTTCCCATGTAAATTTTACCTGCAAACCAGTCCGGGCAATTTCGTTGCACAATCCGGAAATGAATTTACCGATGCCACTGGCACCTACACTATTCCGGTCTGGACGGATTATGACCTGGACGGCGACATGGATTTGTTTATCGGATCAGGCCCCGGCGGATCACCCGGCCCGGATTTCCGCTACAAAAACCTGTTGCAGGAAAACGGCACCTTCAGCCTTCAGCGCATTACCACTGCGCCTTTCAATCAACTGGAAGACGGCCAAGTCTATAATTTTATGGATTACGACAATGACGGCGACATGGATGGCATGTTAACCAACTATGCCGGTGCAAAATCCCGGTTCTGGAAGAAGAACAACAATTCACTTGTTTTAACAAACATGCCTTTTACCCTCACCCCTACGCCATATCTGTCCAATACCTGGGGCGATGTCGACAATGACGGGCTGCTCGATGTGCTACTCTCGGTTGATGGCACCAAACAAGTTTTTCTTTACCGAAACAATGGCATGCAAGGATTTTGGGCGGCTCAAATCGCAGGAAGCGCTGATTCAACACCTTGCAGTATCGGATTGGCTGACTTTGACAATGATGGTGACCTCGATTTTGCCACCAACGGGCCTAATGGCGGACGGGCCTTGTTCCGGAATGATAATCTTGCCAACGGCAGGCACTGGGCGGCCTTTAAACTGGTCGGCACCAACAGCAATCGCTCGGCCATCGGCGCCAGACTACGTATAAAAGCGACGATCAATGCCCAGCCGGTTTGGCAGATGCGGGAAGTGCTGGCGCATAATTCTTTCCAGACGCAAAACGATCTGCGGCAACATTTCGGGTTGAACGATGCGGGAAGTATTGATTCTGTTGAAATACGATGGCCTTCCGGTCTGATACAATTATTTGGGCCGCAGGAAGTGGATCGTTTTTACAAAATAACGGAAGGGTCGCCGATAGAAGCCATTGTAAGCGTGGTAAACCTGTCGGAGGGGCTGCCCATGATTGAAATATCGCCCAATCCCGCACTGCATTTTTTCAAAATAGAGGCAAAATCAGCACAAGACAGGATTCAACAAATACAAATTATCGATGTGCAAGGCAGAATAGTAGCGGCAAAAATTACCGAAAACAGCATCAATGAATACTCGGTCCAATGGAACAAGGATTTGCCGGCAGGTTCGTACTGGGTACAGGTTCATTTTGATAGCGGACAGAGCACGACCAAAATGATCGTAAAAAACTAGTCATCAAAACCGTTTCTCTGCTCAATAAGTTTCTTTTGTGCAAGGCTCCGGCAAAGGCCGGGGCCCATTTTCACCATTAAAATTATTACGACGAGGTACTACAATTCCAGGCACACCCCGAACAAGATAAAACTTCACAGAAAGTTTGATTTGGTAAACGGCCCCGGCAAACGTGCCGGGGCCTATTTTTTCCCAGGAAACTATTTCCGCAATGAGTTGATCCAGATTGCGATTTTTTCAATGTCTTTTTTCGGCACATGCTGCATCGGGGCCATGGGGGTGTAACCGGGCCAGTTTTCCGGTTTGGGGTTTTGTACCAATGCCACGATCTGGGATGTCGAGTACTTGCGTTTGGCTACTTCAGCGTAGGCCGGGCCGACGGAGCGTTCGTTGATTTTATGGCAGGCAGAGCAGGTGTATTTGGTCAGCAAAGCCAGCGCTTCCTGTTCTGTTATCACTTTCGATTTGGGTGCCGCAGTTTTTGCCGGAGTGGCTTTGGCATCTTTTTTTGCCTCGCCTGCTGTTGT